>NZ_KV788950.1:0-16818 GCF_001807385.1 Brachybacterium sp. HMSC06H03
CTCGCCGCCCGCGGCGAGGTCCCCGAGCCCCGCGGAGGGCAGGCCGGGAGCGGGTCGGGCGGCGCGGGACGTGACGGGACGGACCCGGCCCCGCAGCGCCCGCTGCGAATCGCCTATCTCCCCATCACCGACGCCGCCCCGCTGCTCATCGCCCACTCCCGCGGCCTCTTCGCCGAGGCGGGGGTCGAGGTGGCCGAGCCCGTGCGGCTGCGCTCCTGGGCCACGATGGGCGAGGCCCTGCTGGCAGGGAGCGTCGACCTCGTCCACCTGCTGTTCCCGATGGCGCTGCAGATGCGCCTGGACCTCGGCGCCGACATCACCGTGCTCGGCGCCAACCATTCGGGCGGCTCCGCCCTCACCCTCGGCCGGGACATGCCCGAGCTCGGCGCGCTCGCCGGCTCCGCCCTCGCCGTGCCCGGCTGGTTCTCGATCCACAACATCATCGTCCAGCAGATGCTGCGCGCCGAGGGGCTCACCCCCGTCGTGCGACGCACCGCCTCCCGCGACCGGGGCGAGGTCACCCTGGTGCCGATGGCGCCCTCGGACATGATCCCGGCGCTGGACGCCGGATCGATCAGCGCATACACCGTGGCCGACCCCTTCAACGCGATGGGCGAGACGACGGGAGCCGGCACCATCGGTCGCTTCCTCGGCGACGTGTGGCGCTCCCACCCCTGCTGCGTCACCGTCGCCGCCGGAGCGCTCCTGCGCCGCCCGCCCGAGCAGATCGCCGGCGTCGCCGAAGCCCTCGTGCGGGCCCAGATCGCCTGCCGGGAGGACCGCGCGGGCGTCGCCGCCGAGCTCGCCGGGACCTACCTCCCCCAGCCGCCCCCCGCGATCGCCGCGGCGATGCACCGCGAGGGCGCCGGGCACGCGCACGTCGCCCATCCCGAGTGGCACGGGGAGACCATCGACTTCACCCCCGTGATCAGGCCCGGCTTCACCGCGCAGCTCGTCCGCGAGATGCGCACCACCGTGCTCGACGCACCCCTCGGCGCGCTCGCCGAGATCGACCCCGAGGACGCCCACGACCTGGTCGTCGACGACACCGCGCTGCGTGACGCCGCCCGGCGGATCGACCCCGGCTCGCTCGTCGGCCTCGACGACCCCGAGGAGATCGCCCCATAAGCCTCGTCCCCGCAGACCTCGACTCCGACGACCCCGACCGTCCCGAACCCCGGGACGACGCCTTCCCCGGGGCTCGTCCCCGCGATCCCGCGGGACGCGGGCCCGACGGGACGTCGCGGCGCCCCGGTGGTCGACGCAGCGGCGTGCGTGCGGAGCGCGGTCCTGCCCTGGCCTGGGGAGTGCTCGGCGTGCTCGCCGTGGGGCTCGCGTGGTGGGCCCTCACCGCGGTCGGCGGGGCGGGCAGTCCCATGCTCGCGGCGCTGAACCCCCTGGGCGTGCCCTCCGCCCTCGCCTCCCTGCTCGCCACCGGCGTGCTCGTCCAGGACCTCGTCACCAGCACCCTCCGCCTCCTGCTCGGCATGGGGATCGCCGTCGCCGTCGGCATCCCCGCCGGGGTGCTGATCGGGCTGCACCCTCCGACTCGCTGGGCGAGCGCGCTGCCCGTCCAGTTCGTGCGCATGATCTCCCCGCTCTCCTGGGCGCCGGTCGCCGTGGCGCTGCTGGGCGTCGGCTCGGCACCGGTGGTCTTCCTCGTCGCGGCCGCGGCGATCTGGCCGATCCTGCTGGGCACCGCGGCGGCGGTCGCCGCGATCGACCCTCGCTACGTCGCCGTCGCCCACACCCTCGGCGCGAACCGGCGCGAGATGCTGCGCACCGTGCTCGTCCCCTCGGTGCGGCCGGCCGTGCTGCAGTCGATCCGGCTCGCCCTCGGGATCGCCTGGGTGGTGCTGGTGCCCGCCGAGATGCTGGGCGTGACCAGCGGGCTCGGCTACGAGATCCTCAACGCCCGCGACCGCCTCGCCTACGACGAGATGCTCGTGGTGATCCTCGTGATCGGCGTGCTCGGCGCCGCGATCGACCTGCTCGCGCGTCTCCTCCTGACCCCGCGCCGGGGATGATCCGGGCGGCGCTCACGGGGCGCCGAGAACTGCTCCGTTTCCCACCAGGTACCTGCAACCCGTAGTATCACTAACGCCGGCGTCCGGAGCCGACGTCGGCCGCAGGTCCCGCGGGCGCGGATCCCTGCGGCCGCGCCGCGACTCCGGCCCGCCCGAAGACACCGCCGTCCCAGGAGGAACCCGTGCCCGAAGCCGTCATCGTCGCCGCCACCCGCTCACCGATCGGGCGGGCCCGCAAGGGGTCGCTGAAGGATGTCCGGCCCGACGATCTCGCCGCGCAGACCATCCGCGCCGCCCTCGACCAGGTCCCGCAGCTCGACCCCGCCACCATCGACGACCTGCAGCTGGGCTGCGCGATCCCCGAGGGCTACCAGGGCGGGAACCTCGCCCGCACCGTCGCCGTGAAGCTCGGCCTGGACACCGTGCCCGGCGCGACCGTCACCCGCTTCTGCGCCTCCTCGATCCAGACCACCCGCGCCGCCTTCCACGCCATCGCCTCCGGCGAGGCACGCGCCGTGATCTCTGCCGGCGTCGAGTCGATCTCGCTGAGCACCGGCAAGCTCATGGAGGAGGACGCCCGCGACCCGGAGTTCAGGACTGCGTGGGAGCGCACCGAGAAGCGCGCGACCCGCGAGATCCCCGCCCCCTGGCACGATCCGCGCGAGGACGGCGAGCTGCCCGACGCGTACATCCAGATGGGCCAGACCGCCGAGAACGTCGCCGAGCTGCGCGGCGTGACCCGTCAGGCGCAGGACGAGTTCGCCGCCCGCTCCCAGAACCGGGCCGAGGCCGCGCAGGCCTCGGGCTTCTTCGCCCGCGAGATCACCCCGATCACCCTCCCCGACGGCACCGTCGTCGACACCGACGACTCCCCGCGCGCCGGCGTCACCTACGAGGCCGTCGCCGGTCTCGACCCGGTCTTCCGCCCGGGCGGCACCGTCACCGCCGGCAACTGCTGCCCCCTGAACGACGGCGCCGCGGCGCTCGTGCTGATGGAAGCGGAGTACGCGAAGGAGCTGGGTATCACCCCGCTCGCCCGCGTCGTCGCCACCGGCGTCTCCGGGCTCAGCCCCGAGATCATGGGCCTCGGTCCCGTCGAGGCGACGAAGAAGGCCCTCGACCTCGCCGGGCTCACCATCGAGGACATCGACCTCGTCGAGCTCAACGAGGCCTTCGCCGCCCAGGTGCTCCCCTCCGCGGAGGACCTCGGCATCGACCACGACAAGCTCAACGTCCACGGCGGGGCGATCGCGCTCGGCCACCCCTGGGGCTCCACCGGCGCCCGACTCACCACCACGCTCCTGAACGGCCTCGCCGAGCGCGATGGCCGCTACGGCCTCGCCACCCTCTGCGTCGGCGGCGGCCAGGGCATGGCCCTCATCGTCGAGAGGATCAAGTGATGACCAGCAACGACATCCGCACCACCACCGGCACCAGCAGCTGGGACGCCCTGGCGCCCGGCCACATCTCCCTCGGCGGCAACCCCGGCACCGACGGGAACCGCGACCGCGTCGACTCGGTGGTCACCGAGCGCGCCGTCGTCTCCGCGCCCGACGCGTCGGCCGCCACCCCCGAGGCGCTCCTGCCCGCGACCGCGGACCACCTCGCGCTCTTCCAGGACGTCGAGGGCGAGGATCTGAGGGCCTGGGCCGACGCCCGCTCGCTCGCCGACGAGGTCCTGCCGCGGATCAACGACTGGTGGGACCGCGGCGAGTACCCGATCGAGCTCGTCGCCCGCCTCGGCGAGCTCGACCTGCTCACCGACGGCCTGGACGTGCCCGGCCACCGCACCCTCTCCCCGCTCGCGACGGGCCTGGTGAACATGGAGCTCTCCCGGATCGACGGCAGCGTCGGCACCATGGTCGGCGTGCAGGGCGGGCTCGCGCTGCGCTCGATCATGCTGCTGGGCTCCGAGGAGCAGAAGCAGCGCTGGGGCGACTCCCTCGCCACCGGCGCCGAGCACGCCGCTTTCGCCCTCACCGAGCCCGACCACGGCTCCGACTCCGTCTCGCTGGAGACCGTCGCCCGCCGCGACGGCGACGAGTGGGTGCTGACCGGCGAGAAGCGCTGGATCGGCAACGGCGCCGGATGCCACCTCTCGGTGGTGTGGGCTCGGATCGATGACGCAGCGGATCCCGCCCTTCACGGCCAGGTCAGCGGATTCCTCGTGGACCAGTCCCTGCCCGGCTACGAGGCCGAGGTGATCCGCGGCAAGGTCGCGCTGCGCGCCATCCACCAGGCCCACATCACGCTGAACGAGGTGCGGGTGGGGCTGGATCAGCGCCTGCCCGGGGCGCGGAGTTTCAAGGACACCTCCAGGGTCCTCTTCGCGACCCGCGCCGGGGTGGCCTGGGGCGCGCTCGGCCACGCGATCGCCTGCTACGAGGCGGCGCTCGAGCACGCGCAGAACCGCATCCAGTTCGGGCGCCCGCTCGCCAAGGCCCAGCACGTCCAGGTGCGGCTCTCGGACATGCTGCAGACCCTCACCTCGATGCAGCTGTACTGCCGCCGCCTCGCCGACCTCGAGGCGGCCGGCACCATCCGGCCCGAGCAGGCCTCGCTCGCCAAGGTGCACAACACCCGCGCCGCCCGCGAGATCGCCTCGAACGCCCGCGATCTCCTCGGCGGCTCCGGGATCCTGCTCGAGAACCGCGTGATCCGCCACCGCAGCGACATCGAGGCGCTGCACACCTACGAGGGCACCGACACGATGCAGTCCCTCATCGTGGGTCGCTCGATCACCGGGACCAGCGCGTTCGTGTGAGCGGCCTGGTCGGGACAGATCGGTAGGATGCGGCGGCGGAGCGGGGGCTCCGCCGCCGCTCGTGCGCTCAGTGGGGGAGGGGCTTTTCCCTCAGCGGGCCGCGCTCCGCGCCCTGCCCGCCTCCACGACGAGGAGGACCACCAGGATCGCCTCGACCGCCTTCGTCACCAGGTACGCGCCACTGCCCGGCAATTCCTGCGGGGGAGCTCGTCGCCTGGGTTCGGCTTGCCCCTGGACCGGTGAAACGGCGGCCCAACACCCGCGGTGGCTCTTCGTGCTCAGGAGATTTGGCACGTCCGCGGCGTTCTGAACCGGCTCGGCGACGCCATCGCGGAGCACACGCTCGCACGGGCGGAGGGCACCTTGCCGCTGATGACCGGGATCGCGCCGACCGCCACACGGATTGCTTCCACAGTCGTGTGGTTTGCGTGCACTATGAGTCGCTTGGACGATCACGACTGCATCCGAGAACGTTGTCGGGACTCAATCACGCCGGCAGTGCTACGAGAAGCTGCCAATAGTGTCGCCCTCCCATGCGCCGAGAGCTCCCAAGGCGGGAGACCCCGAGCCGGTACGATGGAGTAGAGCGTGGAGGAGGTGCGTCATGGCTGGGCTCGGAGAACACATCACCGCAATGGTGCGCAGTCACGCTTCGGGCGATGACTCCGCGTTCTACTCATTGGCGCTCCAAGCCGCCGCTCGCGAAGCCAAGCGCGGGCATCACGTGCTCGCCAGCGACATCAAGAAGGCCGTCGACTCCTCCCGTGACCGGGCGCCTTTGGGGACGGTCACCCCGATGCCGCAGCCTCGCGGCGAACTCGCCGAGCTGGTCGAGGAGACCCACCCCGCTGTTCGCCTCCGCGAGCTTGTCGCCCCCGCGGAGCTGGTCGCGCAGATCAGACAGGTGCTCGCTGAGCAACGACAGCGAAAGAACCTGCTCGACCACGGTTTTGCCCCGGCCCATCGACTGCTCCTTGAGGGGCCTCCGGGGACGGGAAAGACGATGACCGCGGCCGTCCTCGCGACCGAACTGTCCTTGCCGATGTTCACGATCCGGCTCGACAGCCTGCTGAGCAAGTTCATGGGCGAGACCGCCAGCAAGCTCCGACTGGTCTTCGACGCTGTCGCGCGCACACGCGCCATCTACCTCTTTGACGAGTTCGACGCGCTCGGCGCCGACCGTTCAGGCAACGATGTGGGCGAGGCGCGACGCATCCTCAACTCATTCCTCGTCTTCCTCGAAGAAGCCAGCCCCGAGTCGCTCGTGCTCGCCGCCACCAACCACCGCACGATCCTCGACAAAGCGCTCTTCCGCCGGTTCGACGCGGTGCTGACCTACTCACTGCCCGACGCTCGCCAGGCTGTCTCGGTCATCCGGGCACGGCTGGGAACCCTCGCCAGCGGTACTAGCCTCGCCAAGCTCGGCGAGTACACCGCCGATCTCAGCCACGCGGAACTCGTCAAAGCGGCCGAGTCTGCTGCCAAGAGCGTGCTCATGCGAGGAGAGGAACATGTGGGACGCGACGACCTGGTCACCGCGTTGAACGCTCGTCGAATGGCCAGCCTTGGCTGAGCCCGGTCGCGATCTCGACCACCTTTATGTGCACGAGCATGCCCAGACGCAGCGCTTCCACCGCCCTCCACAAGGGGGACCGTCGAAACGACGCAAGGTCGACCGGCACGGGCACGGCCAAGAACTCAAGGACTCCGCCGAGAGCGCGTTCGAGGACTCCGACGAAAAGCGCGGCGAGCACGACCTGAGCGATGACGAGCTCCGGGCCACAGGCACGGTCATCGTCCTCGAGGGCGAAAGTGCCGCCTTCCCACTGAAGCTCGACTCACTCAGCAGCTACACCCGTGGCCGACTCAAGCATCCGAAATGGCTACTGTTCTCCGTCCGGGAAGCAACGAAGGAGCAACCCGAACGTGCCACCGTGTGGGTCGCGGATGACCATCGGCAGGAGTTCCTGCAACTCTTCCAGGACTACCTCGACAAGGACACAGCCAAGGGCAGCCCGAAGTACCAGGATCTGGTCGCGAACATCGCCCGCATCCGGCGCGCCGTCCTCACCGATCTGTGGACCTCTGACGGGGAACCACCGCAGCGCGGCACCCACTGGTGGGAGCTCTGGCTGGATGCGGGAAGCGAACACCTGGCCACGTTCGGCGGCTTCGTCGCCGCCAACGGTCTGCGATCAGCCACTCGCTCGTTGCAGTTGCGTGACCGCGTGATCGTCTGGGTCCAAGCGAGCTGGTCGCAGCTGGAGATTCTTCCCTTCACTGCCGTCCCGCTCACTGAGATCCGTAGACCGGAGTTCATCGACACAGTCGAAGACCTCGAAATCGGTGAGCAGCAGGACTTCGTCACTGACCTTGCCGACCGCGTCATAGCGGCACCCGCCGATGCCCCCGCCGTCTGCCATCTCGACACTGGTGTGCTGCGCACCCACGTCCTCCTGCGCGACTCCTTGGCCACAGATGATCACCACACTGTCATCGGTGCTTCCGGCACTGACGTTCATCACCATGGACACGGCACCTCGATGGCCGGCCTCGCGCTCTATGGAGACTTGGAACCCCACCTGGTCGGCAGCCACCCGGTCGTGCTGCGCCACCGCCTCGAGTCGGTGCGCATGACGCCAGGCATCGGCGAGAACCAGCTGGATCCCATCGACTACGGCAGCGCCACCGTGCAAGCGGCCGCGCTGCCCAAGATCGCCAACGGGAGATCCCGCGTCTACTGCCTCACGTTGAGCTACCCACCAGAGCACACCGGCCAGCCCACGCTGTGGTCCGCCGCGGTCGACGCCATCGCAATGGGCACCGACAGCACCCACGATGGCGACCAGTTCCAGCTGATCGGTGAACCCGATCCCGATAGCGCCCGCCTCATCGTCGTCGCCGCTGGCAACGTTTCGCCCTACATGGACGATCACCGCACCAACTCTGAGACCTCCCCGGTCGAGGACCCCGGGCAAGCATGGAACGCGCTCACCGTCGGCGCCTACACCGACCTCGCTGACACTCCGCAGCATCCGCAATATTCAGGCTGGTCTCCGCTAGCCGAGCCGGGCGAGCTGTCCCCGCACAGCCGCACCTCCGTCCTGTTCGACCAGCGCCGGTGGCCGATCAAGCCTGACATCTGCATGGAAGGCGGCAACGTCCTCTCCAACGGGGCCGGGGACTTCAACGAACGACACTCGCTTCTGTCATTGCGCTCCACAGGCAACACCAGTGATACCGCCCTCACCTCAGCAAACGCCACCAGCGCGGCCACCGCCCAAGCCTCCCGCCTCGCCGCGCTGGCGATGGATCGATACCCCAGCTACTGGCCTGAGACTGTTCGCGGTCTGCTCACGCACTCCGCCGAATGGACAGAGGCGATGGCGCGGCAGGTGACGGCAAAGATCGGCAAGAATGAACGGCACCAGTTGCTGCGCCAGTACGGATGGGGTGTGCCCGCCGAAGACGCGGTCCTCAACTCCTCCCGGCAGGCCGTCACGCTCATCTCGCAAGACCAGTTCGTACCTTTCCACGGAACACACCGTGCCATGCGTCACTTCCGGCTCCACACCCTGCCGTGGCCAGTTGAGGTCCTCGAGGAGCTCGGCAGCACTGATGTGCGGCTGCGAATGACGCTGTCGTACTTCATCGAGCCCTCCGCGGCCAGGCGCGGATGGCGCAACCGATACGCCTACGCCTCCCACGGGCTACGGTTCGACCTGCAAGGCCAATTCGAGAGCCAGGCCGACTTCATCGCGCGGATCAACCGCGATGCGCAGGACGCTGAAGAGGGATCAGCACCCGGCAAGAACTCCTCCGACCGGTGGCTGGTCGGATCACTGGCCCGGAACCTCGGCTCCCTGCACCAGGACGAGTGGCACGGCACTGGTGCCGAGCTCGCCAGGTGCAACAGCGTCGCGGTGTTCCCTGTCGGCGGCTGGTGGAAGTACAACACTCGCGCGGGACGATCCGACTTGCCCGTCCGGTACGCACTCCTCCTCTCGCTGCAGACCACAGAACAGAACGTTGACCTTTACACGCCGATCGCGACGCAACTGCACGTGCCGATCGAGACTGCTGTTCCAGCAACCTGAGCGCCCCGCACTCGCCACCGGAACACATCACGTGGCTGGTGATGATCCACGCCAGAACCAGCGGAGGAGCCGGGATAGTCAGGACGGGGCAGCTGTTCCTATCCCGGTTACGAGGCGCCGGCGTCCTCGCCGCGATGGTCTCCTCCGACGTGTTCGCGCACGAGGTGCAGAACGCGACCTTCGGCCACGAGGTGCGGATCGTCGCGCCCGGCGGGAAGCAGCAGATCACCCTCGAGGGCTGAGACCGCATCCCGGCAGGCGCACCGTCGCCGGTGCGCCGGGGGCGGGCGATTCCCTCAGCGGGCCGCGCTCCGCGCCCTGCCCGCCTCCACGACGAGGAGGACCACCAGGATCGCCTCGACCGCCTTCGTCAGCAGGCCGACCGCCATGAACGGCGGACCCATGACGAAGTACAGGACGATCGTGAGGACCGTGTAGCCGATCAGGACGTAGCGGGCGGCGGGCCGGAACCGCTCCAGCGCTGCCAGCGGCGCGTACAGCAGCACCAGCAGGCCCAGGTAGCCGAGGCCGTTGAGGACGAACAGGGGGATGCCGAAGGAGAGGTGGACGATCGCGGTGATCAGGGGGGTCAGGATGATCCCGCTCATCACGGGGTAGCCGGCCGGAGGATTCTGGAGCGACTTGCGAGGTCTCCCGTCGTGGCGCCGCGGGGGCGGCGCCGGGTCGAGGTCTCCGGGTGCGCGACAGGCGTCGCTGCCGCCCCCTCAGCGTAGTACCGTCCGCTGCGCACGCTCGAGGCGGATGACGTCCCGTCCGAAGGAGGCCACGAGCAGGGCCAGGGCGAGGGCGACCACCGCGGCCGCCGCCGGGACGGGGACGACGGGGACCAGCGCGATCAGCAGCGCCACCCCCTGACCTCCGCCGACGAGCCGCCGGAACTGGCTGAAGGTCAGCGGCTCCCGCAGCGCAGGCCGCACCCGCGACGCCGCCACGAAGGCATAGCGCATCAGCCCGATCGCGAGCGCCCACGGACCCACCACCGTCGCGGCGAGCACCGACAGCACCATCACCAGCGCGGCGTCGGCCTCCATGTCGATCCGGGCGCCGACCGTGCCGGCGCTGCCGGTGTGCCGCGCGACAGGGCCGTCCAGGGCGTCGGTGGCCAGGGTCGTCGCGATCAGCGCGGCGAGCGGCCACGATCGCGCGGCCAGCTCCCCGCCGAGGGTCAGCACGGTCGCCGCCGCGAGCGCACCCGCCCCGAGGTGGCGCAGCAGGGTCAGGGCGTCGGCCGCCGTCACCGCACCCGGGGGTCTCGGACGCAGCGTCGAGGCCGCCACGGGCCACGTCGCGAGAGCGGCCCCCACCGCTGCGAGGGCGAGGAGCCTCGAGGTGGGAGCGGCGAGGAGCACCACGAGCACGCCGGCGAGCACCTGCCCGCCTGCGAGCACCGCGAGGACCGACTCCACCCGGCGGAGCCTCCCGGGAGGGGGGGCGGGACGGGCGATGTCGCGGCCATGTCGGCGAGCGTAGCGGGACGCCTCGCCCGGCCGGCCGGCCCCCACGGTCACGAGTCGGTGACGAGAGCGCGTGAATTGTCCCGCGACCTGCTACATTCCGCTCACCGCTGCCGCACGGGCCACCGGAAGCGCGGGCTCCTGGTCCCTTCTGCACCCCTGGCGGTCACCGATGTCCGACGTCTCCTCGCCTCAGTCCCTGCCCGCCCTCGCCCCCGACGGCGCGGCAGACCCTGCTCCTGCTCCCTGGGCGCTGCTCGCGCCCGCTCAGCGTGATGACCCGCAGGCCGACACCGCGCATGCCGACACCGCGCAGGCCGAACCTGCGCAGGTGGACACCTGGTCAGACCCCTCGCTGCTCCCGCCCCCGTCGGCGCCGCCGGAGCGTGCCCGGAGCAGCGCGCTGCCGATCGTCGCGATCGTGCTGTCCACCTTGGCGCTCGCCGTGTCGAGCCTCGTGCTCGTGCTGGTCCTCGTCCTCGGCGGGCTGGCGTACATCTACGGCGGTGCGCCGTACGTGATGAGCGATCCCGTCGGCGGGTACTCGAGCATGTACACGCCGGGCAGGGTCACCGATGCCTCCGGTGCGGTCGTCACGGACGTCGGCACCTACGACCGTCCCGCCACGCTCGGGGAGCACACCCTGTCCTGGCCGACGGTGAGCGGCGGGGTCGTCGAGGTGACCGTCACCGAGGTGGACTGGGATGCGGACGCCGCCGTCGCCACCGACCCCGCGAACCCCCCGCCCGACCCGAGCGCGGGATACGTGCTGGCCAGGGTCGACGTCGCGTACACGGGTCCCGGCGGCACGGTCCCGACCGAGGACCTCTACCTCTGCCTCGAGTCGACGTCCTGGGCCAGCTGCCACATGGACCTCGACGTCGCGACCGCCGCCCCGCTCCGGGACATCGGCGCCCTCACCGACGGTGACCGGGCGACCGCGATCGTCGCCCTCGAGCTGGCCGAGGGGGAGCGCGGCTCCGCCCTGTTCTCCGTCGAGACGATCGACGGCGAGCCGCTGTACCTCGCGGAGCGCTGAGCGCGCAGGACGCCGGGGCCCGGAGCTCAGCGGGCGGACCGGGGAGAGGGGACGACGGTGAGCGAGCAGGCAGGATCTGCGATGCCGGGCCCCGTCCCTCGTGGTCGGTCGCGTCGGCCGAGCGAGGCGGGAGGGTGCAGAGGCAGGGGGCGTCCTGGCGGGCTGGGCGCCCGAATCAGTCCAGGTCGACCACCTCGAACTCGAGAATGCCCTCGGCCCGGGAGACCGTGGTGGAGGGGTCCCGTGACTCGCGCTGGTCGGCCCAGGCCCGGAAGCTCTCCTCGTCGGCCCAGCGGGTCAGGACGAAGTAGTGCTCCTCGCCCGCGACCGGGCGCAGCAGCTCGAAGCCCTCGAAGCCGGGTGCCCCGTCCACGGAGTGCTTCCGGGCGGCGAAGCGCTTCTCGAGTTCGCCTGCCTGCCCGGCGGGGACGGCGAGACGGTTGATCTTCACGACGGTCACAGGTTCCTCCTGGTGGTCGGGGCTTGGGGCGGGCGGTGCGGCCGCCCGATGCGGCCAGTATCGGCGCGCAGCGCGCCGCCGCGCAGGACGGAGGGACCGAGGCGGCGGCCGGCGATCGTGGTACGGAGGGTCCGGGCGGGCGGCCGACGGTCGTGGTCCGGCGTAGTCCGAGCGCTCAGCGCACCGAGTGCCTGTGGTTCGGGCGGTGCATGTGCAGCGTCGGGTGCTGGGCGGCGAGGGGCTCGCAGAGCGCCGCGACCTTCGGGTTGTGGGCGAGGCCGACGAAGATCGCATGGGCCTCGGGGCTTGCCTGAGCCGCGAGAGATGTCAGGCGCCGCGCTCGGCGACGAAGCGGCGCGTCACCGAGAGGTCCTCCTCGCCGAGCCCCGCCGCGACCAGCTCGTCGTACGCGACCCGCAGCGCACCGAGCAGGGCGGGGGAGGTTCCGGTGTCCTCGGCGACGTCGGCCGCGAAGCCGAGGTCCTTGGTCATGTACGCAGCGATGCCGCCGGGGGAGTAGTCGCCGGCGACGAGCTTGTCGCGCTTGTCCGCCAGCAGCGTCGAGCCCGCGTAGCCGCCGGAGAGCACCTCGAACAGGTCCGCCGGGGTGATGCCGCTGCGCTCGGCGAGGACGGTCGCCTCGGCGATCGCCATCATCGTCGCGCCGACGATCATCTGGTTGCACGCCTTCGCGACCTCGCCGGCGCCCAGCGGGCCGAGGTGGCGCACCGTGCCGCAGGGAGCGAGGAGCGTCGCCGCCCGTCGGACGTCCTCCTCGGCGCCGCCGGCCATGATCGACAGCGTCCCCGCTGTCGCCCCGGCCTCGCCGCCCGAGACCGGGACATCCACGACCCGCACCCGGCCGCCCGTCTCGTCGTGCAGTCGCGCCGCGAGCTCGCGCACCCCGCGCGGGGAGCTCGTCGAGCCGATCATGAGCAGCAGCTCCGTGCCCGCGGCGAGCAGTGAGTCCGGGCCCTCGAGCATCGGGGCGAGCTGGGGCAGGTCAGGGAGCATCACGAGTGCGGCATCGACCTGCTCGGCCAGCTCGCGAGGGGTGTCCGCCCAGGTCGCACCGGCCTCGATCAGCGACTCCCTGCGGCTGCGGGAGTGGACCACGAGGGCGCCGTGCGCGGCGAGCAGGTGGCCGGCCATCGGCTCTCCCATCGAGCCCAGGCCGATCACGCCCAGGCGCGCGCGGGAAGGGGCGGTGGAGGAAGCGTCGTCGATTCGCATGGCGACAGACTACGGTAGTCCACTGGAGTGGACACTGTTCACTCCTCTGAATCTGGGGTACGCTCGCCCCGCAGTCACCGCAGACCGTCCCCGTCCGAGCGAAGGAGCTTCGATGACGACCACCCCCGAGCAGCCGGCCCCCGCCGATGCCGCCCGCCCCCGCGTCGTGATCGGCGTGGACCTCCCCGAGGAGCTCTGCGCCCGCATCGAGCAGGCCGAGCCGCGCGTCGAGGTGGTCCGCGACCACGAGCTCTACCGCCCCCGCCGCTTCCCGGCCGACTGGGAGGGCGATCCCGCCCACCAGCGCACCGAGGAGCAGCAGCGCCGCTTCGAGGAGATGGTCGACAGCGCCGACGTGCTCTTCTCCCTTCCCGACGTCGACCCCGTCCAGCTCGCCCGCACCGCGAGCGCCAACCCGCGCCTGCGCTGGGTGATGACCATGGCCGCCGGCGGCGGCTCTCAGCTGCGCGCCGCCGGCCTCGCGCCCGAGCAGCTCGAGCGCATCGCCGTCACCACCAGCGCCGGCACCCACGGCGGCCCGCTGGCCGAGTTCGCCCTGCTCGGCGTGCTCGCCGGCGCGAAGACCCTGCCCCGCCTCCTCGCCCAGCAGCGCGACCACGACTGGTCCCCGCGCTGGGAGATGCGCCAGCTCGACACGATGCGGGTGCTGGTCGTCGGCCTCGGCGGGATCGGGAAGGCCTGCGCTGCGCTGTTCCACGCCGTCGGCGCGACCGTGCTGGGCACCACCCGCTCCGGCGCGCCCGTCGAGGGCGTCGACGAGCTCGTCCCGATCGAGGAGCTCGCGAGCGCGGCCGCCGACGTCGACGCGATCGTCGTGACCCTCCCCGGCACCGACGCCACCGTCGGCCTCGTCGGCCAGGAGGTGCTCGGCGCCGCCCGGCCCGGGACGATCCTGGTCAACGTCGGCCGCGGCACCGTCGTCGACGAGCCGGCGCTGCTGGACGCCCTCGAGACCGGCCGGATCGGCTTCGCCGCCCTCGACGTCGTCTCCCGCGAGCCGCTCACCGCCGACAGCCCCCTCTGGGACCACCCGAACGTGCTGATCAGCCCGCACACCGCGGCGCTCGACCGGCGCGAGGAGGAGCGGATCGTCGCGCAGTTCATCGAGAACCTCCGCCGCTTCCTGGACGGCGAGGAGCTCGCCAACCGGGTCGACACCGTCGAGTTCTACTGAGCCGGAAGGCTGAGCGACCATGCCCGAGACGACCCGCGACCCCGCCCCCGCCGTCACCCGCGCGCTGCGCGTGCTCGAGCTGCTCGAGCAGTCGGGCGGCGCCCCGCTGTCCCTCTCCGACCTCGCCCGCGCCCTCGGCGCCGCGAAGTCCTCCACCTCCAACATCTGCGCCGTCCTCGAGGACGGCGGGATGATCCGCCGCGTCGAGGCCGGGTACCGCCTGGGCCGACGCACCGCCGAGCTCGGCGGCGCCTTCGCCCACGAGTTCAACCAGATCCGCGAGTTCTACGGCGTCGTCGAGGCCGACCCGGTGCTGCGCGGGGAGGTGGTGCAGGTCGCGATGCTCGACGGGGAGTACTCCCTCTATCTCGCCCGGCACGAGGGCCGCGCCCACCGGCTCGGCACCCCGCTCGGCTCCCGCCTGGCCGCCGTCACCACCGGCGCAGGGCTCGCGATGCTCTCGCGGCTGGACGACACCCGCGTCGACGAGGCCATCGCCCGCACCGAGGCGCCCGACCTGCCGCCCGCGGAGCAGATCCGCACCCAGATCGCCGAGACCCGCGAGCGCGGCTGGTCCGTCGACCCCGGCCGCGGGCTGTCCGGGATCTGGGGCGTGGCCGTGCCGCTGGAGCCCTGGCGACCCACCGACCCGCCCCTCGCCCTCGGCGTCGCGCTCCCCGCCGCCGAGGCCGACGAGCAGACCATCGAGCGCCTCGGCCGCGCCGCCCTCGGCGTCGCGGCCCAGCTCACCAACCCGTTCCTCCGACCCGCCGGCTGACCCCGGCGCCGCACACCCCGGGGGCCCGTCGGCCCCTCTCTGAGCCATCGAAGGAGATGTCCCATGAGCTCCACCCCCCACCCCACGACCCCGCCTGATGCGGTCGCCGCCGACGCGGACCGCGAGTACCAGGCGAACCTGCGCCGGGCCACGCTCTCCTCGAGCGTCGGCAGCGCGCTGGAGTACTTCGACTTCGCGATGTACGGCCTGATGACCGCCCTGGTCTTCGACCAGCTGTTCTTCGACCAGTCCAATCCCGCGATGGCGCTCATCGCCGCCTTCGGCATCTACGGCGTCGGCTTCGCGGCCCGCCCCGTCGGCGGCCTCGTCTTCGGCCTGCTCGGCGACAAGGTGGGCCGACGCTTCGTGCTCGTCACCACCATCGTGCTGATGGGCGGCTCGTCCATGCTGATCGGCGTGCTGCCCACCTACGAGTCCGTCGGCGCGCTCGCCCCCGCGCTGCTCGTGATCCTGCGGCTCGCCCAGGGCTTCGGCGCGGGCGCCGAGCAGGCCGGCTCCACCGTGCTGATGGCCGAGTACGCCCCCGTGAAGCGGCGCGGCTTCTTCTCCGCCCTGCCCTTCGTCGGCATCCAGGCCGGCACCCTGCTGGCCGGCCCCGTCTTCTCCGCCCTGACGCTGCTGCCCGAGGAGCAGTTCCTCTCCTGGGGCTGGCGCCTGCCGTTCCTCGCCTCCGTGGTGCTGATCCTGGTGGCACTGTGGATCCGGGCGAAGCTCGAGGAGACCCCCACCTTCGTCCACCTCGAGAAGCGCGAGCAGACCGCCGAGCGGCCGCTGCGCGACATCTTCACCAAGGGCCTGCCGGGCGTGGTCACCGGCATCGGCCTGCGCATGGCCGAGAACGGCGGCTCCTACCTCTTCCAGTCCGTCTCCCTCGCCTTCGTCACCTCCGCCGCGATCGGCCTGGACCGCGGCTCCGTCGCCTGGGGCGTGACCCTCGGCAGCCTCATCGGCGTCTTCTCCGTGCCGCTGACCGGCGCGATCTCCGACAAGGTGGGCCGAGTTCCCGTCTACCGCTTCGGCGCCGTGTTCATGCTGGTCTACAGCTTCCCGGCCTGGTGGATGCTGTCGCTGGGCAGCACCGGACTCTCGATCGCCGTGGTCGCGATCGGCATCGGCGTGGCCGTGAACTCCATGCTCGGCCCGCAGTGCGCGATGCTCCCCGAGCTCTTCGGCAACCGTCACCGCTATCTCGGCGTGGCGATGGCCCGCGAGCTCTCCGCGGTGCTGGCCGGCGGCCTCGCCGGCGTGCTCGGCGCCTCCCTGATGGCCTGGACCGACGGCAACTGGATCGTGCTGGGCCTGTACATGGCGACCCTCGCCGCGATCACCACCGCCTCCACGTTCCTGGTCCCCGAGACCCGCGGCCGCGACCTGCTGCGCACCGAGGACGCGATCCGGCTGTCCACCACCGAGAAGGACTCCGCCTACGAGGCCGAGGCCGCCGTTGTCCCCGGCTCCGGCGCCGCGGACGAGACGTCGAGCTCCGCACGGGCCTGAGATCCTCGGAGGAGGCCCGGGCCCGTTCCACGGCCCGGGCCTCCTCGTCCGACCACGCCCCCGCACGTTCCTCACGAAGGAGAGACATCGTGTCCGCCCTGTTCGACCTCACCGGCCGCACCGCTCTGGTCACCGGCTCCACCCGCGGCATCGGCCGCGCTCTGGCCACCGGCCTCGTCCGGGCAGGGGCCCGCGTGATCGTCCACGGCCGCGACCCCGAGCGTGCGGCCGC
>NZ_KV788951.1:0-36259 GCF_001807385.1 Brachybacterium sp. HMSC06H03
TGCGCCGCGTCGTCGGCCTCGGCGGCGCCGCCTCGCGCCTGGCGCCCTCGGTCGTGGTGCCCACCGCCCGCGCCGCCATGCGCAGGATGGTCTCCCATCTGATCCTCGACGCCCGCCCCGGGCCGCTGACCGCCTCCCTCGCCCGGCTCACGGCCGACGGGACGACGCTGAACATCAACCTGCTCGGCGAGGCCGTGCTCGGCGCGCAGGAGGCGGCGAGACGCCTCGCGGGCGTGCACGAGATCGTCTCCCGGCCCGACGTCGACTACGTCTCGATCAAGGTGTCCTCGATCGTGGAGCACCTCCCGCTGTGGGGAGCGGCCGAGACCGTGGACCACGTGGTCGAGACGCTGCTGCCGATCTATCTCTCCGCCGCACGCGCCGACTCCCCCACCTTCCTGAACCTCGACATGGAGGAGTACCGGGATCTCGAGCTGACCCTGGAGGTGTTCGAGACGCTCCTGGACCGTCCCGAGCTCGCCCAGCTCCACGCCGGGATCGTGCTGCAGGCCTATCTCCCCGATGCGCCGCGGGCGATGGCGCGGGTGCGCCGCTTCGCCGAGCGCCGGGTCGCGGACGGCGGCGCGCCGGTCAAGGTGCGGCTGGTCAAGGGGGCGAACCTCGCGATGGAGAAGGTCGACGCCTCGGTCCACGGCTGGCCGCAGGCCCCGCTGCCCTCGAAGCTGGAGACCGACGCGCAGTACAAGCGGATGCTGCTCGAGGCGATGGACCCGGGCCGGCTCGAGGCCGTGCACCTCGGCGTCGCCGGGCACAACCTCTTCGACGTCGCCTTCGCCCACCTGCTCATGGCCGAGCGCGGGATCCCCACCGGTCCCGGGCACGGCGTCGAGTTCGAGATGCTCGCGGGCATGGCCCCGGGGCAGCAGGCCGTGGTGCGGGAGGCGACCGGGACGATGCGCCTGTACGTCCCGATCGTCCACCCGCGTCATTTCGACGTGGCCGTCTCCTACCTGGTGCGTCGTCTGGAGGAGAACGCCTCCTCGGAGAACTTCCTCTCCGCGGCCTTCGACCTCGACTCCTCAAAGGAGCTGTTCGCCCGCGAGCAGGACCGGTTCACCCGTGCCCTCGACCTCGCCCGGAGCGAGGACGCCCCGGACACGCACCGGGTCCAGGACCGTGCGGCGGAGACCGGTGCTCGGCTCGAGCTGGGCAGCCTCGCACTGCCCGCGGTGCCCGGCGCCTTCCACGGCACCCCGGACACCGATCTGTCCACGGTCGCCAACCAGGAGTGGGCCGCCGGCATCACCCATCGCATCCGCGGCTCGGAGCTCGGCGTCGAGGAGTCCCGTGCCGCGCGTCTGACCACGACGGACGAGGTCGAGGCGACGGTGCAGGCGGCGCTCGCGGCGCAGCCGGCCTGGGCCGCGATGCCGGTCGAGAAGCGCGCTCTGGTGCTCCGCCGAGTCGCCGGCACCCTGGCCGCGCACCGCGCCGAGCTGCTGGAGGTGATGGCCTCCGAGACGGGGAAGACCTTCGAGCAGGGCGATCCCGAGGTCAGCGAGGCGATCGACTTCGCGCTCTTCTATGCCGAGCAGGCCGAGCGCATCGCAGCGCGCCGCGACCTCGCGCTGACCCCGCGCGCCCTCACCCTGGTCACCCCGCCGTGGAACTTCCCGGTCGCGATCCCGACCGGCGGGGCTCTCGCCGCACTGGTGACGGGCAGCGCCGTGATCATGAAGCCGGCCCCGCAGGCGCGACGCTGCGGCGCGCTGCTGGGCCGTCTCTTCCACGAGGCCGGGGTGCCGGAGGGCGTGTTCACGCTCGTGGATGTGCCCGAGGACGAGGTGGGGCGCTCCCTCATCGCCCATCCCCGCTTCGATCAGCTGATCCTCACCGGCGCCTACGACACCGCCGCCCTGTTCGCGTCCTGGCGCCCCGATCTGCGGATCCTCGCCGAGACCAGCGGCAAGAACGCGATCATCGTGACCCCGCAGGCGGATCTCGACCTCGCCGCCCGGGACGTGGCGCTGTCGGCCTTCGGCCATGCCGGGCAGAAGTGCTCCGCGGCGAGTCTCGTGATCACCGTCGGCTCCGTCTCCCGCTCCCGCCGCTTCAACGCGCAGCTCGCCGACGCGGTGCTGTCCCTCGAGGTCGGCGAGCCCGTCGACCCGACGGTGCGGATGGGGCCGATCATCGAGCCGCCCGGCGAGAAGCTCGCCGCGGGCCTCACGGAGCTCGGGGAGGGCGAGGCCTGGCTCGCCGAGCCGCGACAGCTCGACGCGGAGGGACGCCTATGGACGCCGGGCGTGCGGATCGGCGTGCGCGAGGGCTCCGCCTTCCACCGCACCGAGTACTTCGGGCCGGTCCTCGGCATCATGCACGCCGACACCCTCGAGGACGCCGTGCGGATGCAGAACGGCACCGACTACGGGCTCACCGCGGGGCTGCACTCCCTCGAGCCCTCCGAGATCGCCTGGTGGACCGAGCACGTCGAGGCGGGGAACCTCTACGTCAACCGGGGCATCACCGGCGCGATCGTGCAGCGACAGCCCTTCGGCGGCTGGAAGCGCTCAGCGATCGGACAGACCGCGAAGGCGGGCGGCCCGCACTACCTGCTGCACCTGCAGGACCTCGCCGACTCCGCCTCCGTCCCCTCCCGCACCGAGGACCCGCAGGCCTGGCTCGAGGCGGCGCGCGACTCCGACCGCATGGAGATCGACGAGTTCTTCGGCCCTCGCGACGAGCAGGAGGTCCACGGCGAGATCAACCTGCTGCGCCACCTGCCGCTGCCGGTCATGGTCCGCGCGGCCGACGGGACGACGACGGCGGAGCTCGAGCGGGTGCTGCATGCCGCCCGCACCGCCGGCGCCGAGGTCGAGGTCTCGGTCGCCGACGAGGCGCTGCTCCCGACCGCGCGGGCCGGGGACACGCCTGCCTCGGTCGTCCACGAGGACGCGGCGACCTTCGCCGCCCGTCTCGGCCGGCTCGCCCAGCGCCGCGTGCGCGTGATCGGAGAGGTCGACGACGCGCTGCGGGCCGCCCACGCCCAGCGCGTGGAGGTCGCCCTGTTCACCGGTCCCGTGCTCGCCTCGGGTCGCGCCGAGCTGCTCACCTTCCTGCAGGAGCAGGCGATCAGCGCCACGAACCACCGCTACGGGAACCCTCTGCCCCACCCCCTGGACCTCACCGGCGGCAAGGGCTGGGCCACCGGCCCCCGATGACCGCCCGGCCCGGGCCGGCCTGGCCCGTCGGCCGGCCCGTCGCACCGACCTGGCCCATCGAGTGCTGCATCTGGGCCGTCACCATTCCTCTGTGGCGGCCCGGATGCAGCACTCGGCGAGTTCGTATCGGCCAGAGCACGTATGCCTGGGTACGCGCGCCCGTCGGGGGACGTGAAAGCCGGCCGACCACGCACGCACGAAGGGCAGACGCTGTGCGCACTGTTCGACCAGCTCATGCAACGCTCCGCGACGTGGGGACCTGACCACTGTGAGGCCGGTCCCGCTCCGGACTCCATCCGGCGCGCAGCAGCTCTCGCCGTGCTCGCTCCACCGCCCGCCGGCACCCGTAGCGCAGGTCATCTGAGGTTGTGCGCAGCTCCACCCATCCCGCGTCCATGCGTCGGTCGCCACGCGTCACGTCGCGGCTTAGCTGCTTTCGCTCCAGATGCGTTGGCCCCTCGTGCTCGAGCACCACCTTCCACTGCGGCCAGTGGAGATCAGGCTCGCCGAGATCCACGAGCTCCCCGCCCTCGATCTCCTGCACGACGGCCGCGTTCGCGAGCGGCTCGGGAAGGCCCGCTGCGACCATGGCAAGTCTCAGCGCTGTCTCCGGTGGGGAGTCACTGCTCATCCTGACCTGGGCCACCGCCTCGCGGAGTCGACGCGCCCCTCGGCCCCGATACGTGTCGACGGCCGCTCGCAGCTCCGAGAGCGTCGCGTACGGCTCGGCACGCCCCTCGAACTCCGGACGCGGACGACGCACGAGATGGTCCCCGATCGCGATCAGGGCGTCGACGCTGATCTGAGCGCCGAGGTCGAGGAACGTCCGCACCCTCGACGTGAGTCGGACCGTGGGCAGCTTCCCGCGCCGATCCTCGAGGAGCACGACGGGACAGGTGAGAAGACTCCACCGCAGCAGCGCGGTCTCCCGCGGCCGTGCTCCGTGGCGAGCCATGTGAATCCGACCGTCGACGCTATTCCTCCCGGGTCGATGGGAAACCCTTCCATCGACCACCCGTGACTGCTTCGGTGCTTCCGTCACCTGCTCGGCGAACACCCCGGGCAGCGGGAAGCCCCAGAGCCTGGCGGCGGTGAGTCCGGCTGCGAAGGCACCAGGGTCTCTCCTGCACAGGGCGGCGACGATCGCGCGTTCGGTGACGGAACGGTCGTTCCTCGCCCAGAGGCCGGGAGCCAAGGTCCGGAGATCGTCGCGCCGTAGGCGGGACCTGCTGACACCGGCCGCGAGCGCCTCCTGAGTGGTGAGGACGGCGTGGTCGAGTGCATCGGGCAGCGGACTCGGCGCGTGGGACATGCCGACAGAATCGTCCGACGGCCGGATCCACCGATCGCCCTTCCACAACGTCGAGGTCCCGCCGCCGCGCCACGTCTCCTCCCCAGAGCTCGGCCGGTGGAGCCGTCACCGCTGAGTGTTTCGAGCTCTCCACCCCCACCGACGCCGATGGCAAGCCAGGGCGCCGTTCTTCGGGGCGGTGGTCCCGGCGCGCTGCCGACCTGCTCCCTGCTCCCGACTCCCGGAAGGGCGGCAGCCCGGCCCAGGACGCACCGAGTGCTGCATTTGGACCGTCACCACGTGGTCATAGCGGTCCAGATGCAGCACTCGGTGAGGAAGACCGGGCCGGAGGCCGAGCCAACCGCACAGTTCTCCGGATCGGGGCCGGCCCACGGGTCAGGGCCGGGGCCGACGGCCCCGGCTGCGGCCGGGGTCAGCCGGCGGCGGGGGTGCCGACGCGGGCTCCCTCGGGCACCTCGCCGCCCTCCTCGCCGAGCACGGCCTCGCCCACCACGGCGACGTCGGCCCCGAAGGTCCAGTCGCCCTGCACGTCCAGGCTCGTGGCCTCCTTGAGCGAGGGCACGCCCTGCGGGAAGCGGAGCTCGAAGTCCTGGATCAGCTTGTAGGAGCCGGACTCCAGGGAGACCGACGGCACGCTCCGAACCTGCTGGACCAGGGCGCCCCGCTCGTCGAGCGCGTAGGCGTCGGAGCGGATCAGGAGCAGGTCGCTGGTGGCCTTCACGGGCAGGAACCGGTCGCGGCCGACGACGATCGCGGTCGCACCGTCGAACACCTCGATCGCGGCGCCCATCGCGGACTCGATCTGGTAGACAGGCGTGGAGGACTTGTCGGAGGGGTCCACGGTCTTCTCGTTGCGGATCAGCGGCAGGCCCATGACGCCATCGCGCTCCTTGAGGATCGCGTCGAGCTGCTCGAGATCCCACCACAGGTTGTTGGTGTGGAAGAACGGGTGACGGTGCTCGTCGGTGAAGTAGTCCATCTCCTCCGCCGGGGTCTGCGCGGTGTCGCGCAGGATGAGCCGTCCGTCGGACTTGCGCACCGCGAGGTGGCCGCCCTTGCGGTCCGCGGGGGTGCGGCGGCACAGCTCGGCGGCATAGGGCGCGCCGGTGGAGGCGAACCAGGCGGCGAGCACCGGGCTCGGTACGGTGCCGAGGTTGTCGGAGTTCGAGACGGAGGCGTACTTGAAGCCGGCGTCGAGCAGCTGCTGGAGCAGGCCCGAGGTCTGCAGGGCGGTGTAGATGTCGCCGTGGCCGGGCGGGCACCACTCGAGGTCGGGGTCCGCCTCCCACTCGACGGGGGTGAGGTCGTCGGTGCGGAGCTTGGGCTCCTTGTTCTGCAGGAAGTCCAGCGGCAGGTCGCCGACGGGCAGGTCGGGGTACTTCGAGAGCACCTCGAGGGTGTCCTCGCGGGTGCGGAAGGAGTTCATGAAGATCAGCGGCAGGCGCGAGTTCGTGCCGCGGCGGGCGGCGAGAACCTGCTCGACGATGAGGTCCAGGAAGCTCTTCCCGTCCCGCACGGGGAGAAGCGACTTCGCCCGGTCCAGCCCCATGGAGGTGCCGAGGCCGCCGTTGAGGTTGATGATCGCGAGCTTGTCGAAGACCTTCTTCGCCTCGGCCACGTCGATCTTCACGTCGTCGAGGTGGGTGGGGTCCAGGTACGGCTCGATCGTGTCCTCGGGGATCGTGCCGGTCACCCCCTCCTCGAGCTGCCCGTAGTAGTGGGAGAAGACGTCGATCGCGGTCTGCGCGACCCCTGCGTCCTTCATCTTCTGCTGCGCTGCGGCGAGTCCTTCGTTGCTCATGGGCACAGCGTATCGGTGGAGGGGTCAGGGCTTGAACTCGTGCTCCGTGGCGGAGACGCGCATCGAGGCGTCCGCGCCCGCGGTGCACGTGACCGTACCCGCCTCGAGGCTCTGGCAGACGACGCCGTAGGCCGAGAGCACCGATCCGGTGGGGAGCTCCGGCACCTCGTCGGCGACGTCGCCGTCGGGCCCGAGCGGGTGGTAGCGCGGGTCGCCGAAGGCCGCGAAACCGGCCCCGCTCTCGTCGATCTGGACGGTGTTCGTCGGTTCCATGCCTCCCGGCCCCTCAGACTGCCGGTCCGCATCGGCATGCCTCACCGGGTCACTGGCTCACTCGGCCTGCACTGGCCTGCGCGGCCGGCGCACGAGGGTCACGAGCACGACGGACACCCTCATCAGCAGCAGCCGGGAGACGATCGTCGAGACCGGCACCAGCTCGACGCGCCCGGCGATGTCGAGGGTGCTCCGGGCCTGCGGGTGGCACGCGGTGCTGCACCGCGCTTCGGGGAAGGAACGCGCCGCGCCCCGCCTCCCCTAGAATCGGATCCCATGAGCACAGTCCTGTCCGCGGTCGCCTGGCCGTACGCCAACGGTCCCCGCCACATCGGCCACGTCGCCGGCTTCGGCGTCCCCTCCGACGTCTTCTCGCGCTACATGCGGATGGCGGGCCACGACGTGCTCATGGTCTCCGGCACCGACGAGCACGGCACTCCGATCCTCGTCGAGGCCGACAAGGAGGGCATCTCCGCCCACGAGCTCGCCGACCGCAACAACCGGCTCATCGTCGAGGACCTGGTCGCGCTCGGCCTCTCCTACGACCTGTTCACCCGCACCACCACCCGCAACCACTACCAGGTGGTGCAGGACATGTTCGTGGCCGTGCGGGACAACGGCTACATGATCGAGCAGACCACCTCGGGCGCGATCTCCCCGTCGACCGGCCGCACCCTCCCCGACCGCTACATCGAGGGCACCTGCCCGATCTGCGGCGCGGGCGGGGCGCGCGGCGACCAGTGCGACAACTGCGGCAACCAGCTGGACCCGACGGACCTCATCGACCCGGTCTCCCGCATCAACGGCGAGACCCCGGAGTTCATCGAGACCTCGCACTGGTTCCTCGACCTGCCGGCGCTCGCCGCGGAGCTCGGCCGCTGGCTCGACGAGCGGGAGGCGACCGGCCTGTGGCGCCCGAACGTGATCCGGTTCAGCCAGAACATCCTCGAGGACATCAAGCCCCGTGCGATGACCCGCGACATCGACTGGGGCATCCCGGTCCCGGGCTGGGAGGACCAGCCGAACAAGCGCCTGTACGTCTGGTTCGACGCGGTGATCGGCTATCTCTCCGCCTCGATCGAGTGGGCGCGCCGCTCCGGAGACCCCGAGGCATGGCGCCGCTGGTGGAACGATCCCGAGACCCTCGCGTACTACTTCATGGGCAAGGACAACATCGTCTTCCACTCGCAGATCTGGCCGGCGGAGATGATCGCCCAGAACGGCGAGGGCGACAAGGGCGGGGAGCCAGGCCACTTCGGCGAGCTGACCCTGCCCACCGAGGTCGTCTCCTCCGAGTTCCTCACGATGGAGGGCAAGAAGTTCTCCTCCTCCAAGGGGATCGTCATCTACGTGCGCGACGTGCTCGAGCGCTACCAGCCCGATGCGCTGCGCTACTTCATCTCCGCCGCGGGGCCCGAGAACCACGACGCGGACTTCACCTGGGTCGACTTCGTCTCACGCACGAACAACGAGCTGGTCGCCGGCTGGGGCAATCTCGTCAACCGCACCGCCGCGATGATCGCGAAGAACGTCGGGGAGATCCCGGCCGCCGGCGAGCTCGAGGATGTCGACACCGCGCTGCTCGACCAGATCCGCACGGGCTTCACGACCGTCGGGAAGCTCATCGAGAGCCACCGCCAGCGCGCCGCGATCGCGGAGATCATGCGCCTGGTGGGCGAGGCGAACGCCTACGTCTCCCGCACCGAGCCGTTCAAGATGAAGGCCGAGGAGCAGCGACCGCGCCTGCTCACCGTGCTGCACGTGCTCGCCCAGGCGGTCGCCGATCTCAACACGATGCTCGCCCCCTTCCTCCCTCACTCGGCCAACGCCGTGGAGAAGGCGCTCGGCGGGGACCGGGAGATCGCCCCGATGCCCCGCATCGACGAGGTCGAGGACCTCGACGGCGGCCCGGGCTACCCGATCATCACCGGCGACTACACGGCCGTGCCCGCCTGGGAGCACCGCCCGGTGACCGTGGGGCAGACCGTCGTGAAGCCGACCCCGATCTTCGTCAAGCTCGACCCGGCCGTGGCCGAGCAGGAGCTCGAGAGGCTCGAGGCGGAGGCCGCCGACGAGGCCTGATCCCTCCGGCTGCGGAGCGAGAACCGTGACCACGACCGCCCTGTAGTGACACTTTCGGAGGAAAGTGTGACTACAGGGCCTCCTGGCGATCCTCGACGACTATGCGGAGCAGGTGCGGCGCAGCGGATGAGGAGCAGTCCTCGTCGGCCCCCGGAGGTGTACGGTGACCAGCACCTGGACGATGCGTCGGACGCCGACCCGAGGAGATGGTCCCCATGAGCGCACCCGCACAGACCCTCAACCCGAAGGTGGTCGGGATCAGCATCGCTGCGGCCGTCGGCGGCTTCCTGTTCGGCTTCGACACCTCGGTGATCAACGGCGCGGTCGGTGCCCTCTCCGCGGAGTTCTCGCTCGGGGCGGGCCTGACCGGCTTCGCCGTCTCCTCCGCGTTGCTCGGGTGCGCCGTGGGCGCCTGGTTCGCGGGCTCCCTCGCCAACCGCTTCGGCCGCATCCCGGTGATGGTCATCGCCGCGATCCTGTTCTTCGTCTCCGCGATCGGCTCGGGCCTCGCCGTCGGGGTGTGGGACCTGATCGTGTGGCGCGTCGTGGGCGGGCTCGGCGTCGGCGCCGCGAGCGTCATCGCCCCGGCGTACATCGCCGAGGTCGCACCCGCGAGATACCGCGGGCGCCTCGGCTCGCTGCAGCAGCTCGCGATCGTGCTGGGCATCTTCGCGGCGCTGCTGTCCAATGCGGTGATCGCGAACACCGCCGGCGGCGCCGCGGAGTCCTACTGGTTCGGGGTCGGCGCCTGGCGCTGGATGTTCATCATCGAGGCCGTGCCCGCCGCGGTCTACGGCGTGATGGCCCTGTTCCTGCCGGAGTCGCCGCGCTATCTCATCGGCAAGGGCGAGCGGGACAAGGCTTCGAAGGTGCTCTACGACTTCACCGGCGAGCTCGACGTGAACCTCAAGATCGAGCAGATCAGCCTTTCCCTGGAGCGGGAGAGCAGGGAGAGCCTGCGGGACCTGCTCGGGGGCCGCTTCGGGCTGCTGCCGATCGTGTGGCTGGGGATCGCGCTGTCGCTGTTCCAGCAGCTCGTGGGCATCAACGTGATCTTCTACTACTCGACCACGCTGTGGCAGTCGGTCGGCTTCGACGAGTCGCAGGCGCTGCTGACCTCCACCATCACCTCGGTGATGAACATCGTCGCGACGATCATCGCGATCCTGCTGGTGGACCGGGTGGGCCGACGCGTCATGCTGCTCGTCGGCTCGGCGGGCATGGCGGTGTCGCTGGGGCTGATGGCGCTGGCCTTCTCGTTCGGGGAGACGGCGGCCGGGGCGGAGTCGGTGTCGCTGCCCGAACCGTGGTCGACCGTGGCGCTGATCAGCGCCAACGCCTTCGTGATGTTCTTCGGCACCACGTGGGGTCCGCTCGTCTGGGTGCTGCTGGGCGAGATCTTCCCCAACCGGATCCGCGCCTCGGCCCTCGCGGTCGCGGCCGCGGCCCAGTGGGGCGCGAACTGGGCGGTCTCGGCGACCTTCCCGACGCTCTCGGAGATCGGTCTGAGCTTCGCCTACGGCCTGTACGCGGCCTTCGCACTGCTGAGCCTGCTGTTCGTGGCGCGCTGGGTGCCCGAGACGAAGGGCCGCGAGCTGGAGGACATGGACCAGCTGCGCCTGGGACGGCGGGGGTCGGCCGACGACGTCGCGGCCGACGGCTGAGCACAGTCCCGCCGCCCCCTGTGCAGGAGGCTCAGCCCTCCAGCACCGTCCGCGCCGCGCGCGCGATGTTCGCGGCGTCGATGCCGGCCCAGTCCAGCAGCTCGGCGGTGGTGCCGGAGCCCGGCACCCCGTCGACCGCGAGGTGCTCGAGGTGCAGGTCGGCGAGCGGCTCGGCGGCCAGCGCCGCGAGCACCGCGGCACCCAGCCCGCCCTCGCGATGGTGGTCCTCCGCCACCACCGCGCGCCCGCCGGTCTCGGCGACGGCCGCGCGGATGCCCTCGGCGTCGATCGGCTTGACGGAGTACGCGTCGATCACGCGGGCCTGCACGCCCTCCTCGGCCAGCGCATCGGCCGCGCCGAGCGCCTCGTGCAGCGTCACGCCGGCGCCGATGAGGGTGACCGCGTCGTGCGCGCTGCGGCGCAGGGTCTTGGACCCGCCGACGGGGAACTCCTCCTCGGGGCCGTAGAGCACCGGGTAGCCGCCGCGGGTGGTCCGCAGGTAGCTGACGCCGTGCAGGTCCGCCATCGCCGCGACCAGGGCGGCGGTCGAGGTCGCGTCGCTCGGGTACAGCACTGTGGAGCCCTGCGTCGCCGCCATCATGGCGAGGTCCTCCAAGCTCATCTGGGAGGGGCCGTCGGCGCCGATCTCCACCCCTGCGTGCGAGCCGACCAGTCGCAGGTCGGCCCGGGAGACGGGGGCCATGCGGATGAAGTCCGCGGCGCGGCTGAGGAAGGCCGCGAAGGACGAGGCGTAGGCGATGTACCCGCGGGCGGCCAGCCCGGTCGCGGCGGCGACCATCTGCTGCTCGGCGATGAACATCTCGAAGAACCTCTCGGGATGCGCCTGGACGAAGTCGGCGACGCCGGTGGAGTTCGAGACCTCCCCGTCGAGCGCGACCACCCGCGGATCGGCGTCCGCGAGTGCGACCAGGGCGGGACCGTAGGCCTTGCGTGTGGCGAGCTCCTCCCCCACCTCGAAGGTCGGCAGCTCGACCGGCCCGCGCGACGGGGCGGGGCGCTCGACCTCGGGCGGTCGGGGGCCGCGCACCTGCAGCGAGCGGACGCCGCCGAGCGCGTCGATCGCCTCCTCGGCGCGGTCCTCGGGCATCGGCTTGCCGTGCCAGTCCTCCTCGTCCTCGACCCCGGGGATCCCCTTGCCCTTGACGGTGCGGGCGAGGATCACCAGCGGCCGCTCGAGGTCATCGTCGGCGCGGGCGAGGGCGGCGTCGATCGCCTCGACGTCATGTCCATCGACGACGACCGCCTCCGCGCCGAATGCCTCGACACGGGCGGCATAGGTGTCCATGTCCCATCCCAGCGCGGTCTCGCCGCGCTGGCCGAGGCGGTTCACGTCCACGATGGTCACCAGGTTCGTGAGGCCGTAGTGGGAGGCGGTCGCGAGGGCCTCCCACATCGAGCCCTCGGCGAGCTCGCTGTCGCCGGCGAGCACCCAGACCCGGTACGGGGCCTGCTCGAGCTTCGCGCCCGCCAGAGCGATGCCGACGCCGTCGGGCAGTCCCTGGCCGAGCGAGCCGGTGGCGACGTCGACCCAGGGCAGGACAGGGGTGGGGTGCCCCTCGAGCCGCTGGCCGAAGCGTCGGTAGCCTTCCAGCAGCTCCTGCTCGGACACGACGCCGGCCGCCCGGAACACCGAGTACAGCAGGGGCGAGGCGTGTCCCTTCGAGAAGATCAGATGGTCGTTGCCGGGGGCGCCGGGGTCCTCCCAGTCGTAGCGCAGGTGGCGCGACATGAGGACGGCCAGCAGGTCGGCGGCGGACAGGCTGGAGGTGGGATGTCCCGAGCCGGCGTCGGTCGAGGAGCGGATCGAGTCGACCCGCAGCTGGGCGGCGAGCTCGCGGACCTGCTCGAGGGAGAGTCCGTCGTGCATGGTCGTGGTCATGGGAGAGTCCTTCCGTGGCGGATCCGGCCTGACCTCCTCACCGTAGGAGCCTTCGCGCCGGGCGGCCAGGGGGCGGCCGACCGTTCGGTCCCGCGCTCAGAGCTCGTGCACGCGCAGCACGACGGCGTGCTCGGTGCCCGCGGCGGCACCGCCCTGGCGGAGGATCTCCGGGATGAACTCCTCCGGGACAGGATGGTCGGCGACGTGCGCGAGATAGGCCTCGTGCGCGCGCAGGGAGGCTACCGCGGCGTCGACCTCGCGCTGTCCGACGGACTTGGCGTGGGTGGGAGCGGGATGCCCGGCCACCGCGAGCGTCCTCGTGCTCCAGGGCGCGAGGTGCTCCTGCGCGGCCAGCTCGCGGAACACCCACGGGTTCGCGGCGTCGCGGCAGGCGTCGACGGCGGCGAGGCCCGCGACCCGGTGGTCGGCCTGGTTCAGCCCGCCGTACGCCTCGACCTCGAAGTTCGCGGTGAGCACGAGGTCGGGGCGCACCTGCCGGATCACGCGGGCGATGTCCCGGCGCAGCGCGAGGCCGTGCTCGAGCATCCCGTCGGGGTGGTCGAGATGGCGCAGGTCCTCCACACCGACCTGTGCGCAGGCGCTGCGCTGCTCCGTCTCGCGCAGCGGCGCGACGATCTCGGGCGGCTCCGCCATCCCGGCCTCGCCGCGGGTCAGCAGCAGATAGGACACCTCCACCCCCGCGGCGGTCCAAGCGGCGACGGCGGCGGAGGCGCCGTACTCCATGTCATCGGGGTGCGCGACGACGCACAGCACCCGCTGCAGTCCGTCCTCGGGCAGCGGAGGAAGGGCGGTGGGAGCATCCATGGCGCCACCTTAGGCGCGCACGAGCTCCCGGTCGAGGGAGGCGCCGAGCCCGGCCTCGAGGTCGCGGACCAGGCGGTTCACGGCCGCGCGCCCGGCACGGTTCGCCCCGATGGTGGAGGCGCCCGGGCCATGGCCGACGAGGTGGATGCGGGGATCGGCGGCGACGGCGGTGCCGTCCATCGCGATCCCGCCGAGCGGTCCGGTCAGGCCCAGCGGTCGCAGGTGGCGCAGCTCGTGGCGGAACCCGGTGGCCCAGAGGATCGCGTCCACCGGGGTGCGCGTCCCATCGGCCTCGATCACGCCGCCCGGCACGATCCGGGTGAACATCGGCCGACGGTCCAGGATCCCGCGGCGTGCGGCGCGGCGCAGCGCCGGGGTCCACAGCAGCCCCGTGTGGGAGACGACGCTGCCGACCGGGCGCCCCTCCCGCACCGCATCCCACACCCCGGCGACGGCCTCGCGTCCGGCCTCCTCGGTGAACTCGTCCTCGCGGAAGACCGGCTCGCGGCGCGTGTACCAGCGGGTCTCGCCCACCTCGGCGATCTCCTGCAGATGCCCGAGCGCGCTGATCCCGCCGCCGACCACCGCGACCCGCTGACCGGCGAACTCGTCAGCGGCGACATACTCGGCGGTGTGCAGCAGCCGGCCGCGGAACTCCGCCGCGCCGGGCACCGCGGGCACGAAGGGCCGGGTCCAGGTGCCGGTCGCGTTCAGCACCGCACGGGTGCGCAGCACGGGCAGCGCCCGTCCATCGGCCCCGACCGCGCGGACCAGCAGGGGCCCCTGCCGCTCCCCCGCACCTGCCGGATCGTCCTCGACGCGGGTGACGCGCACGGGCCGACGGATCGCGAGCCCCGTCCGCGCCTCGAAGTCGGCGAAGTAGGCGGGCACCGCGATGTTCGCGGGGACGTCGCCGCCGACCTCCGGGGCCGGGGCGTCGGGCAGCTCGCGGATCCCGTTGACGGTGGCCATGGTGAGGCTGTCCCAGCGGTGGCGCCATGCCCCGCCGGGGCCGTCCTCCGCGTCGAGCACGACGACGTCGTCCATGCCGCGTCGGCGCAGATGGTAGGCGGCGGAGAGGCCGGCCTGCCCAGCCCCGATCACGACGGCGTCGAGAAGGTCCATGTTCGGCTCAACCCGGCTGCGGGCTTCGGCGTTCCCGGAGGCGAGCAGGCTCACGCCGTGACGGCGCGCGCTTCCGGCAGGACGGCGCGGGCGGCCTCGAGCCCGCGGGAGAGGTCCGCCCAGAGGTCCTCGAGGTCCTCGAGGCCGACGCTGAGGCGCACCGTACCCTCCCCCACCCCGCAGGCCTCGCGCTGGGCCGGGGTGAGATGGGAGTGGGTGGTGCTCGCCGGATGGCAGACCAGCGACCGGGCATCGCCCAGGTTCACGGCGAGGGACCACAGCTCCAGCGCATCGCAGAAGGCCGCCGCCGCGTCCTCGCCGCCGTGCAGGTCGATCGAGAACACGCCCGAGGTGCCGCGGGGGAAGTCCCGGGCGACGAGATAGCGGTCCGGCCGGCCGGGGAGCGAGGGATGGTGCACCTCGGCCACCTCGCAGGAGGCGGCGAGACGTCCGGCGAGCGCGGTCGCATCGCTGCTGATCTTCCGCAGACGCAGGTCGAGCGTCTCGATGCCGACGAGGATCTGCTGAGCGCTGGTCGCGGGCAGGGTCGCCCCGAGATCGGTGACGTACTTGGCGCGGGCGTAGGCGAGCAGCCCGGAACCGCCGCGCGCGTACTCGTCGGAGAAGGTGACGCCGAAGCGGCGGTTGCGGGTGGTCAGCCGCTCCCACCGCTCGGGACATCGCCGCGGGTCGAAGCGTCCGGTGTCCACGATCAGGCCCGCGATCGTGGTGCCGTGGCCGCACAGGTACTTCGTGGCGGAGTGGACGACGACGTCGGCGCCGTGGTCGCCGGGACGGTAGAGGGCGGGACTGGCGAGGGTCGAGTCGACGATCACCGGGACGTCATGGGCGTGCGCGATGGAGGTGAGGGCGTCGAGGTCCAGCAGCTGCGCTCCCGGGTTCGCGATCGACTCGACGATCGCGGCGCGGGTGCGCGGGGTGAACGCCGCCTCCCACGCCTCGAGGTCCCAGGGGTCCGCCACGGTGGTGGTCACACCGAGGTCGGCGAGGGTGTCGTCGAGCAGCTCGGTGGTGCCGCCGTAGAGGCGCGAGGAGGCGACGACGTGCCCGCCGGGGGCCGCGAGGGCGCACAGCGCGATCGTCGTCGCGGCCTGTCCGGAGGCGACGGCGATCGCCCCGATCCCGCCCTCGAGCGCCGTGATCCGCTGCTCGAGGACCTCGGTGGTGGGGTTCCCGGAGCGGGAGTAGGCGAAGCCGTCGGCACGTCGCTCGAACAGGGCGCGCAGGGACGAGTGGTTGGTCTGCGCATAGGCGCTCGAGGCGTAGATCGGTGGGGTGAGGGCGCGGTGCGTGTCTGCTCGCGTCCAGCCCGCGTGGATGCCTGCGGTGCTCATGGCGCCTCCCTGCCGTGCTCGATGTCAGTCCTGTGCGGTCCATCGTGCGGCGGCGCGGGCGGGCGCGGCGAGAAACGTGACGAAGTGTGGCGCGGTGTCAGCCGCGCCGTGTCAATCGATAGCCCCGATGGGCTCGCGCTTCTCGGCCTGGAACTGGTCCTCGATGCGTCCCAGCGCCCAGTAGGCGGAGATCGAGATCTGCTCGCGGGGGATGCCGGCGTCCTTGACCAGCAGACGACGCAGCTGCTTCGTGATGCCGCGCTCGACGTGGCAGAAGACGTCCAGGCCCTCGTGGTCCGAGAGGTCCAGCGCCGCGACCTCGTCGAGCAGCTGCTCGCGGGCGCCGAGCACCCAGCGCAGCTCGACGCCCTCGGGGTGCTGGAGCTCGAGGCGGTCGTCCTCGTGGTCCAGGTGGATCAGGGCCAGACCTCGCGCGTCCGGGTCCATCGCCTCGAGGCCGGCGGCGATCGCGGGCAGCGCGGCGTGGTCGCCGATGAGCAGGTGGCTCGTCGCGTCGGCTGCGGGTGACCAGCCGCCGCCGGCGCCGTTCATGGCGATGAGGTCGCCGGGCTGGGCCTCGTCGGCCCAGCGGGCGGCGACGCCGTGGTCGTCCTCGCCGGACTCGCCGTGCAGGACCACGTCGATCTCGATCTGCTGCGCCGCATCGTCCCAGCGGCGCACGGTGTAGGTGCGGCGGGTCGGGAGCAGCTCGGGGCTCTCCGCGCGCAGGGCGTCGAGATCGTACGGGGGCTGCAGACCGGAGCCGGGGGCGGGAAGGAGGAGCTTCACGTACGCGTCGGTCTGCTCGTTGCGATGCAGGGTGGTGAATCCCTCGCCGCCGAGAGTGAGGCGCAGCAGGCGCGGGGAGATGCGGGTCTTGCCCAGCACCTCGAGCACTGCCTGGGGGCGCGGCGCCCGGGGACGGCGCGCGTCGGGCGCCTCGGAGGACGGGGACTGGGCGGTGGTCGTCTGCATGCCCTCCACATTACGCTACTTCCGTATTACGTAAATCCGTGCCGGGCTCCCGTCCGCCTCTCGGGACGTGCGCCCTGCCGAGCCGCGGCGCGCCCCACTAGGCTGGCACGCATGAGCACCTCGCCCGCCGCAGAGACGGACGTCGTCGTCGTGGGCTCCGGCCCCAACGGTCTCGCGGCCGCGGTCACCCTGGCCCGGGCCGGGCTCACGGTCCATGTCCTCGAGTCGCAGGAGACGATCGGGGGCGGGGCGCGGACCCTCGACCTGGGCCTCGCGCCCGGCGTCGTCCACGACCTCTGCTCCGCGGTGCACCCCCTCGCGCTCGCCAGCCCCTTCTTCGCGGAGTTCGACCTCGCCGCGCGCGGCGTGCGCGCGATCGCCCCCGAGGCCTCCTACGCGCAGCCTCTCGACGACGCCCCCGCCGCGATCGCCTGGCGGGACGTGGAGCGGACCGCCGACGGCCTCGGCGCCGACGGACCGGCCTGGCGCGCGCTGCTGGGCACGCTCTCCCGCGACCAGGACCTCGTCGTCGAGCTCGCCCTCGGGGACAAGCGCTCAGTGCCGTCCGCGCTGCTGACCGCGCGGACCCTGCGCGCCGCCCCGCTGTTCGGTGCGCTGCTCGCCCTCCAGGGGACCCCGGCCTGGGACCTCCCCTTCCGCACCGAGCGCGCCCGCGCCCTGCTCACCGGGGTGGCGGCACACGCGATCGGACAGCTGCCCTCCCTCGCGCTCGGCGCCACCGCTTCGCTGCTGGGCACCATCGCGCACGGGGTGGGCTGGCCGATCCCCGTCGGCGGCTCCCAGGCGATCGTCGAGGCTCTGGTGGCGGATCTGCGCGCCCACGGCGGGACCGTGACCCCAGGGCACCATGTGCGGACCTGGCGGGACGTGCCCCCGGCCCGCGCCGTGCTGCTGGACATCCCCGCGCCGACCGCCGCGGACGTCCTCGCCAACCGGCTCCCCCGCCCCTTCGAGGCGATGCTGCGGAGGGTCCCCCATGGGGACGGCGCCGCGAAGGTCGACTTCGTGCTGTCCGGGCCGGTGCCGTGGCGCGACCCCGACGTCGGCCGTGCCGGGACCCAGCATCTCGGCGGCACCCGCGCCGAGATGGCCCGCACCGAGGCGGAGGTCGCCTCCGGGCGCTTCCCCGACCGTCCTCTCACCCTGGTCAGCGACCCGTCCGTCGTCGACCAGGGCCGGATCCGGGGCGGGCTGCGACCGCTGTGGGCCTATGCGCATGCACCGGCCGGGGACCGCACCGACCCGACCGAGCGCGTCACCGCACAGATCGAGCGCTTCGCCCCCGGCTTCCGCGACCTCGTCGTCGCCTCCCGCGCCGTGCCCGCGGCGGAGATGATCCACCACAACCCCGCCCTCGTCGGCGGCGACATCTCCCAGGGCAGGGTGACGATGGCGCGGATGATCGCGCGGCCCACCGCGCTGCCGGACCCCTACCGCCTGGACCGCACCGGCTGGTACCTGTGCTCCTCGGCGACGCCTCCGGGGCCCGGCGTGCACGGGATGGCGGGGCTGCACGCGGCCTCCCGCGTGCTGCGATCGGAGTTCGGGATTCGGGAGCTGCCGAGCCTCGCCCCCACCCCGGGGCGAGCACAGGAGCCATCAGTCTGAGGGATCGGATCCCGCATTCTGCTCAGCGGGATGGGATTGACTGCTCACATCGCCCGGTCGCCGCGTTGCACCGTGAACGGGTGAGGCGCAGGATGGCTCACCGTGAATTCTCCGACCCCTCCAGATCCCTCCGTCCAGCCCCCTGAGCGGACGCCCGGCGACGCCGCCGGGGTCGCCGTGGACCCCGCCGACACGCCTGAGGCGCACAACCCCAGCGGCCGCACCTTCATGGGCCAGCCCGGCCCGCTCGCGAACCTGTTCAGCGTCGAGCTGTGGGAGCGCTTCAGCTTCTACGGCATGCAGGGCATCCTCGCGATCTACATGTACTTCGCCGCGACCGACGGCGGTCTCGGCATCGACGAGGGCACCGCCCTCGGCATCGTCGGCGCCTACGGCGGCTCCGTCTACCTCTTCTCGATCCTCGGTGCGCTGGTCTCCGACCGCCTGCTCGGCCCGGAGAAGACCCTCTTCGGCTCCGCCGTGATGATCATGTTCGGCCACATCGCCCTGGCGCTGGTCCCGGGCGTGGTCGGCCTCGGCCTCGGCCTGCTGCTGGTGGGCGTGGGCTCGGGTGGTCTGAAGTCCACCGCCGCCACGCTGGTCGGCGCGCTGTACACGCGCGACGACCCGCGCCGCGACGCCGGCTTCTCGATCTACTACATGGGCATCAACATCGGTGGCCTGCTCGGTCCGCTGGTCACCGGTCTCGCCCAGCAGATGTGGGGCTTCCACCTCGGCTTCGGCCTCGCCGCGATCGGCATGGCGGTGGGACTCGTCCAGTACGTCCTCACCCGAAAGGGCCTGCCCCAGAGCGTGCACGCAGTGCCCGACCCGCTGCCCCGCGCCCACCGCCCCCTGTGGGCCCTGGTCGGCCTCGGCGTCGTCGCGCTCGTGGTGCTGCTGTCCCTCACCGGCGTGCTCAACGCCGGGAACCTCGCCACGGTCGTCGCGGGCCTGTCGGTGGTCGGCGCGGTCGTGATCTTCGCGATCCTGCTCGCCTCGAAGAAGCTCGATGTCGACGAGCGTTCCCGCGTGGTCTCCTTCATCCCGCTGTTCATCGGCACGGCCGCGTTCTTCGCCCTGTTCCAGCAGCAGTTCACGGTCATCACCCTGTACTCCGACACCCGCCTGGACCGCGAGGTCCTCGGCTGGGAGATGCCGATCTCGTGGGTGCAGTCCTTCAACCCGTTCTTCATCATCGTGCTCGCCCCGGTGATGGCGGCGCTGTGGACGAAGCTCGGCACGCGCCAGCCGATCACCCCGCGCAAGTTCGGCGTGGGCATCATGCTGATGGGCTCGGCCTTCCTGCTGTTCCTGCCGATGGCCGCCGTCGTCTCGGTGCCGGTGCTGTGGATCGCGATGATCATGCTGGTGGCGACCGTCGGCGAGCTGTGGCTCTCCCCCGTCGGCCTCTCGCTGGCCACGAAGCTCGCGCCGCGCTCGTACCCGGTGATGATGATGGCGCTGTACAACCTCTCCGTGGCGCTCGGCACCGCGCTCTCCGGCGCGCTGGCGGGCTTCTACTCCGCGGAGAACGAGGTGGGCTACTTCGGCGTGCTCGGCGCCGTGACCATCGCGATCGGGGTGCTCATGCTACTGGTCGCGAAGCCCGTCGGCCGGGCCATGCGCGGGGTGCGCTGAACGACCCCGCTCGTGCGCAGCTCCGGGAGCCGCTCCACCTCCGGGTGGGGCGGCTCCCGTGCTGTCGGGGACGGTCCGCCCGGCCCTCAGCTGTCGAGGACCGGCGGAGGGCGCGCATCGGAAGTGGCCCTGGAGTCACCGTAGAGCGGCGGGGTCCCGGCGACGATGACGCGTGTCCTGGATTCCCCGGCCGCCGTATGGCATCAGGGCCGGTCGGTCCGGTCCGCCTCCCCGTCGCGGCGCAGCAGGCCGACGAGCGCGAGCATCACCGCCGGGCCGCCGCGGAACACGCCCTCCTCGTGGGCGAGCACCCCGCAGTCGGCGAGGTCGCCGAGGTCGTGCATGACGTGCAGCAGCCGCGCGAGGGCGCGGGGCTCGTGCTCCGGGGGCGGCAGCTCCGGCCCGGGCGGGAGGCGCAGCCCCTCGTCCCCGCAGGCCACCAGGAGCGCCGCGATGGTGTCGGGCATGCCGCGGAACCCGCCGTCCTCGGCGCCCCGGGCCTGACGGCCCAGCAGCGCGGCGGTGATCAGGGCGTGCCCGAACTCGACGAAGCCCTCGGCGTCCTCCGGCGCTGCCGCCGGGACCGGGCCGACGGCGGCGCGGACCCGGCCGTCCGCGAGCTCGAGCCAGCCGCCGTCCAGCAGCGTGGTCCATATCGAGGCCAGCTCCGGCCGGTCCCAGAGGCTGCGGGCGTCGCCGCCGAGGCCGAGGTGCTCGAGCAGCTCCGCGGTGGTCTCCCTCCCCGGCGCGCCGGTCGCGGTCGCGCGCCGCCCCTCGCCGATCACCTCCAGGACGCCCACGGCTCGCCGCACCAGGGGGCAGTCGAGATAGGGGCCGACGCCCTCCTGCTCGGCGAGCTCGCCGAGCGGCTCGCCGTCGTCCTCGAGGGCCGGCAGGAACCAGGGCCAGTCCTGCTCCTCCGCCTCGTCGCGGCGGCGCAGCGCGCGCTCGAGCAGCGGGTCGAAGGGGGTGGAGGGCTGCGCGAGCCGGCCGGTGCCGGAGACGGCCAGGCGCTCCGCGTCGGGCAGGGAGTGGAACCAGTGCAGGTAGTCCGCGAGCGCCTCCTCGTCCTCGAGGTCCACCCCGAGCGAGAGCCCGTGGCCCAGCACGTTGGTGGAGAAGGAGCGGCGGGTGGGATCGTCGGCGGCCTCGAGCGCGGCGAACTCGAGCTCGTGCAGCAGCGCCGGCGCCTCGGCCTCGCGCATCGAGCCGGGCGCCCATCGGCCGGTCTCGACGAGGAAGTCGATCAGGCGGCGCAGCACCGGCACCATGTCCATCAGCTGCTCGCGCGGCTGGACGACGGTGCGGGGCACCACCTCGGTCAGCAGCTCCCGGGTGAGTGCGGCGGTCCACAGCCCCACCTCCGGGCTCCCCAGCCGCTCGGCCTTCAGCCGCAGCAGGGTCTCGAGGGTGCGCACCTCCTCGAGGGCGTGGGCGTCCTCGTCGGTCCGCAGGCGCCAGGCCCCGTACTCGGACAGCACACGGTCCCGCTCCTCCCGTCCCTGCTCCTGCTGCGCCATTCCCCCAGCATGCCGTCCCACCGCCGGGGATTCCAGCGCTCAGAGGCCGCCGCGCCGGAGCGACCCCGCGTCCAGGAGCTTCTGCGCGCGGGCGATGGTCCCGGAGTCGTAGGCGCCGAGGGACCGCGCCTCCTCGAGCCCGTCCTGCTGCACCTCGGCGAGCAGCTGGACGAGCTCAGGGCGCTGCGCCGCGCGGGGTTCCGGGTCGGCGACCCCGGACGAGCCCGGCAGGGGCCGCCCGAACCTCTCCCGCACCTCCTCGAGCACCTCGGCGTCGAAGCGACCTCCGCCCCGACGACGCAGCTCGGGGTTGTCCAGCACCTGACCGATCGCGGCCTCCTGCAGCTCCGCGAGCAGCAGGGACCGCTCGCGCCGGGCCGCCTCCTCGTCGGTCCCCCGGATGCCGAGCACCCGGATCAGCAGCGGCAGGGTCCCGCCCTGGACCACCAGGGTCACGAGCGCGACGACGATGGCGATGAGCACGAGCTGGGATCGGTAGGGGAAGTCCACCGGCAGCGACTGGGCCGCGGCGAGGGTGACCACGCCGCCCATCCCGGACCAGGCAAGCACCGCGCCGCCGCGACCAGCTCCAGGTGCTCCACGCCCATGTCCGCTCCTCGCTGCGGTGGGGCCTCGATCGTATTGCGCGGCACGTGCTGTTCGCGCGCTGTGCAGGCGGTCGTCACCCTCCCGTCGTGCGGGCCCGCGAGAATCCGATGGACCCGCCCTCCCCGGCGGGGGACGATGCACGTGCTCGGTCCGCGAGCCCCTCCAGCGCTCCCGGGCCGTCGCGCCTCGACGACGACGGGAAGGAGGCGACGAGATGCCGCAGGTCAGGGTCTACAACCTCGGCTACGACCCGGGGACCGGGATCGGCGAGCTGCTGCACACCACCACCGTGCGCCACGCGATGGGGATGATCCGGCGCGAGGTCGCCGTGCCCGTCGAGCTCACGGTGGTCGACGAGCGGATCGTGCCCCTCGCTCTCGAGCTCACCCGCGAGCTGAGCGGCGCCTGGGTCGAGGGGGCGGGGCGCCGCTCCGTCGGCTTCAGCTATCGCGCGGTCCACGAGCGGGACCACTGGACCTGCGCGTACTGCGGCCGCAGCGTCTCGCGCGCGCCGGCGTGCGAGACGCTGCTGGCCACCGTGGACCACATCCTGCCCGTCTCCCGCGGGGGTCGATCCTCCTGGACGAACCTCGTCTCGGCGTGCAAGGGGTGCAACAACCGCAAGGCGGACCGCACCCCCGCGGAGGCCGGGATGCCGCTGCGCTTCGCGCCCTATGATCCGGCCGTCTCCTACCGGGTGGGAGGACACGTCGAGGACCTCCCGGTGCTGCTCGGCGCCTGATCAGGGCGCGGCGCGGGCCGACGTGACCAGGAACGCACCAGCCGCGACCTGCTCGTATCTCATCTATGAGTTACTGTCGGCGCATGACTGAGACCACGGAGTTCCTCCCCCGGATCGGCGCTCTGGTGCGCGACGCGCGCCAGCAGTCCGGTCTCACGCAGGCCCAGCTCGCCACGACCCTCGGCACCAGCCAGAGCGCGATCAACCGCATCGAGAAGGGCCAGCAGAACCTCACCCTGGAGATGATCTCCCGGATCGGCAGGGCCCTGGACTCCGAGATCGTGGGCATGGGCACCTCGGGCCCGAGCCACCTGCGCGTGCACGGCGAGACCACGCTCTCCGGCGCGATCGACGTCAAGAGCTCCAAGAACGCCGGCGTCGCGCTGCTGTGCGCCTCGCTGCTGAACACCGGCACCACCGTGCTGCGCAAGGTCGCGCGCATCGAGGAGGTCAACCGACTGCTCGAGGTGCTGACCTCCATCGGCGTGAAGGCCACCTGGCTGAACGAGCTGGGCGACCTCGAGCTGCGCGTCCCCGCGACCCTCGACCTCAGCTCGATCGACGAGGGCGCCGCGCGCCGCACCCGCTCGATCATCATGTTCCTGGGCCCGCTGCTGCACCGCGCGGGGAAGTTCCAGCTCCCCTACGCCGGGGGCTGCGACCTCGGCACCCGCACCGTCGAGCCGCACATGACGGCGCTGCGCCACTTCGGCCTCGACGTCGTCGCGACCGACCACAACTACCAGGCGACCACCGCCGTCGGCACCGGCCCGACCCGCCCGATCGTGCTCACCGAGCGCGGCGACACCGTCACGGAGAACGCGCTGCTGGCCGCCGCCCTGTACGAGGGCGAGACGATCATCCGCAACGCGAGCCCGAACTACATGGTCCAGGACCTGTGCTTCTTCCTCGAGAAGCTCGGCGTGCGGATCCAGGGCATCGGCACCACCACCCTGGTCGTCCACGGCACCTCCTCGATCTCGACCGACGTCGACTACGCCCCGAGCGAGGACCCGATCGAGGCGATGAGCCTGATCTCCGCCGCGATCGTCACCCGCTCCTCGATCACCGTGCGCCGCGTGCCGATCGAGTTCATGGAGATCGAGCTCGCCCTGCTGGAGGAGATGGGCCTGCGCTACGACCGCTCCGAGGAGTACCTGGCGGAGAACGGCAAGACCCGCCTGGTGGACATCACCACCCATCCCAGCGACCTGCGCGCCCCGGCGGACAAGATCCACCCCATGCCCTTCCCGGGCCTGAACATCGACAACCTGCCCTTCTTCGCCGTGATCGGGGCGACCGCGCAGGGGCAGACGCTGCTGCACGACTGGGTGTACGAGAACCGCGCGATCTACCTCACCGAGCTCACCAAGCTCGGCGCGAACGTGAAGCTCATGGACCCGCACCGCGTGCTCCTCGAGGGGCCCACCCGCTGGTCCGGCGCGGAGCTGGTGTGCCCGCCCGCGCTGCGTCCGGCCGTCGTGATCCTGCTGGCGATGCTCGCCGCGAAGGGCACCTCCGTGCTGCGCAACGTCTACGTCATCAATCGCGGCTACGAGGACCTCGCCGAGCGCCTGAACAAGCTCGGCGCGCGCATCGAGACCTTCCGGGACATCTGAGCGGTCGCTCCCGCACCGCCGACTGCCCGGTGGGTCGTGCGGGAGAGCGGTCCCGGCCTGGATAGGATCGACGGATGACCAGCGAGGAGAAGCGCGCTCGGCCCGTCATCGGACGGGCCGGCTCGTACGAGAAGGGCGTCGCCCGCCGGCAGGAGATCCTCGAGCGGGCCGCCGAGGTGTTCCGCGAGCGCGGGGCCGACGGCACCTCGCTGCGCCGGATCGCGACGGCGATCGGGGTGTCCCACGCGGCGCTCCTGCACTACTTCGACTCCCGCGAGCAGCTGCTGGTGGCGGTCTACGAGCACGCCGAGGCGAAGCGCGACACCTCGGGCGACGCCGCGGAGTCGGCGATGGACGTGCTGGTCAAGGCCGCGATGATCAACATCGGCGTGCCCGGCATGGTCGAGCTGTACACGACGCTGGTCGCCTCGGCGCTGGCCGCTGACGGCACGCCTTCGAACGAGTTCTTCACCGACCGCTTCGAGCGCATCCGCACGGAGCTGACCGAGCGCCTGGCCGCAGAGCAGTCCGCCGGAACGGTCCGCGACGACGTCGAGCCCGCCGACATGGCGGCCCTCCTCGTCGCGGCCTCCGACGGCCTGCAGATCCAGTGGCTGCTCGAGCCCTCGGTCGAGCTCGAGCGCACCCTGGCGACCTTCTCCGTGCTGCTGGCTCCCCCGGCTACGTCCTGAGGCTGCCGCGCAGATCGGGGACGTCGGAGAGCAGACGCCGGGTGTACTCGGCCTGCGGCGCGAAGCACCGGTGGCGGTGATGGAGCACGCTGACCTCGGCAAGGCGGTAGCCGGCCTGAGCGAGGCCACGTCCTGGAACTCGGGGCAGGAGTGCGGCGCCGCGGCCCGTGTCCTCGTCTACGAGGACGTCGCCGAGCAGTTCGTCGAACAGCTCGTCGCGAGGTCTCGCAGATCCGCGTGGGCATCCCCCGGGGCGAGTTCAAGGGCTCCGGCTACGAACGCGACCTCTCGTTCTATGCCCTGGCCGACTTCTCACGCATCAAGCACGTACAGATCAACCGCTCTCGCTGAGGCCGGCCCCGATCCGCGCCCGGGCCATGACCTGCCGCGCCGCGACGTCCGCGCCCGCGAGCAGCGGCGAGGGCACCCCCGGGGCCGCCCCGATCGCCGAGCCAGGCTGGGTCGACTGCGCGGGGATGCCCAGCACCACGATGGCGGGATCGACCTGACCGTCGGCGGAGACCAGGTTGTGCCCGCCATCGGCGTCCTCGGCGATCTCCGCGCCGGTCGCCTCCATCGAGTGGGTCTCCACCCCGTCCACGGTATGGATCCGGGCGCGGCCGGAGTCGAGCAGGGCGCGCAGCAGCGGATCGTCCGTGTCCGGGACCTTCCCCTTGGACATCCGCGTCTCGAGCAGCACCGCGGAGGAGACCTCCCGACCGGTCACGGCGGAGGAGGCGCGAAAGAGCCCCGCGTCCTCGTCGGCCTCGACCGCGGTGCCGGGCCCGAGGAGCTCGACCACCCCTGCCTCCAGCAGCGCCAGCACCAGGCGCACCCGCTCCGCCGGCGGGCCCGAGGCGAGGGCGAGCGAGTCGCCGTCGAACCATCCCAGCACGTCACGGGCCAGCGAGACGCCCGTGAAGGCGCCGCGGGCGGTGAGGAGACCGACCTGACGCCGCAGCGCCCCCATCGCCCCGTTGACCGCGGCACGGGGGTGGCGCCAGGGATCGGACATCGAGCCGAGCTCGTCGCGGACCAGGCGGCGCACCAGGCGGGCCCAGCCGTCCGGGCCGACCTCCTCGCCGCGGGTGGGCCGATGCAGCTCCTCGAGGGCCCAGGTCCACTCCTCCTCGCCGATCGCGGCCTCGAGCACCGTGTCGATCTCCTCGACGGTCGAGGCGGCCTCGAGCCCGGCGAGCCAGTCGCCGCCGACGGCCTGCGGGCGCAGCTCGCCCAGCGCCTCGAGGTAGACGCGGGCGAACTCGCGGCCGAGCACCGGCCACACCTCGTCGGCGAAGTCGATGCCGCCGCGGACGGCGAGGGCCGCGAACCACTCCGGGCTCGCCCAGCGCGGCACGAAGGGGCGCACGGAGCGCCCACCTACTGGCTTGGAGCGGTAGGGGACGCCGCGCCGCGAGCCGACCAGCAGACGCGGCTCTCGGCCGCTGGGCAGATAGCGCAGACGGCCGTGCGGATCGCCCTCGACAGGCTCGAACGCGCCGCCCCACTCCTCGGCCAGCTGCCCGAGGACGTCGAAGAGGTTCGCGCCGAGCCCGCGCACCAGCACATCCTGTCCCGCGGGGAGGCCCGTGAAATCCCGCTCCGCCGGCATGCCGGGCTCGACGTAGCGCAGGCCGTGACGTGCGGCGAAGCCCGCCAGCTCCTCCACCTCGCGGCTCCGCCGCCCCTGCACCATCCCCTGGGCGAGGACGACGGCGGGCGCGCTCAGCCGGCGACCGTCCTCGAGCACGACGGTGCGCTCCGCGCCCGTGCCCTCGAGGTCGACGGCGCGGCCGAGGACCTCGGTGAGCTCGACGGCGCCCGTCTCCGCGGCGGCCTCGAGCTGGTCGCGGTAGTAGACGCCCTGCAGGCGCCGGGTGGGGAAGGTCGCGCCGGTCAGCGCCGACGCCTCCTCCACCACCCACTCCCCCGCCGGGTGCGTGCCCTCGGCCCGGACCCGCCGCGCCCAGTCCACGAGGTCGGGCCCGGGGGCGGGCGGGCCGCTCATGCGGGTCGAGTCGTCGGGGTGGACGGTCGTGGCGTCGGCCTGGGTGTTGTTGAGGTACGCCGCCGGCTGGTCGAGGCGCCAGGTCGCGCCGGGACCGATCGCGAGGGCGTCGAGAAGCGCGACGCGCAGCGGCGCGGCTCCCTCGGCGCGGACGCGCGCGACGAGGCGCAGCACGGTGGCGACGCCGCGGGGGCCGCCGCCGACGATCACCGCGTCGAAGTGCTCCGGGCTCATCGGGGCACGGCGGCGACGGCGTCGGCGCGGATCCCGCCGTGCTCGTCGAGCTCGACCAGGCGCGCGCCGGTGCGGGTGAATCCGGCCGCGTCGACCCGGGGGCGCACCTCGACCGCGTCCTCGCGCGCGTCGACCTCCACGTCGACCTCGTAGACGCTGCGCAGCACGGGGGCGCGGAGCGCCTCGGCGGGGCTGCCGTCGGCGACCAGACGGCCGCCGTGGAGGACGACGATCTGGTCGCAGTAGCGCGCGGCGTGGTTGAGGTCGTGAATCGCGATGAGCGCGCTGATCCCCTCCTCGCGGGTGATCTGACGGACCAGCTGGAGCGTCTCGATCTGGTAGCGGAGGTCGAGGGCGCTGGTCGGCTCGTCCAGGAGCAGCACACGGGTCTCCTGGGCGAGGGCGCGGGCGATCAGGGCGCGCTGCGCCTGCCCGCCGGAGAGCTCGGACATGGAGCGCTCGGCGAGGTCGCCGAGGCCCATCCGGGCGATCGCGTCCTCGACCTTCGCGCGGTCCTCGGCGCGCGGGGCGATCCCGAAGTGCGGGGTGCGGCCGAGCATGACGGCCTCCCGCACGGTGAGGTCGAAGGGCGCGTCCCCGGCCTGGGGCACGTAGCCGACGACTCTCGCGAGCTCGCGCCGGCCGAGGGAGGAGGTCTCGCGCCCCTCGACGGTGACAGTGCCGGACTTCGCGCGGTGGACGCCTGCGATGGCCTTGACCAGGGTGGACTTGCCGGAGCCGTTCGGTCCGAGCAGCGCGCAGAACGCTCCGGGCGCGACCTCGAAGGTGACGTCCTCGAGGATCCTGCGCGGACCGTAGGAGAAGGACAGGTGCTGGACGGAGAGGCTCACTTCAGAGTGTTCCTTCGCGTGAGGATGAGATAGATGAACACGGGACCGCCGATGAAGGCGACCACGATGCCGACGGGCACCACGGCCGGGGCGATCACGGTGCGGCCGACGGCGTCGGCGACCAGGAGCAGCAGCCCTCCCGAGAGCGCGGCGAAGGGCAGCAGATGCCGGTGGTCGGCACCGATCGCGAGGCGTGCGATGTGCGGGCCCACCAGGCCCACGAACCCGATGATGCCGCAGAACGAGACGACCACCGCGGCCAGGGCGACCGAGAGCGCGATCAGTCCGATCCGCACCGGGCCGACGTTCACGCCGAAGCTGCGCGCTGCGTCGTCCCCAGCGAAGGCGATCGCGTTGAGATCCTTGGAGAACAGCAGCGTCACGGGGATGGCCACCAGGGTCACGATGCCCACGATCAGCACGTCGTTCCAGGTCGCGTCGTTCACGGAGCCGAAGGTCCAGCGGATGATCGCCTGCAGCGTGTTCTCGTTCGCGGTGAACTGCAGCGCGGAGGTGAGCGCCTCGAAGATCTGCGTCATGGCGATGCCGAGCAGGAGCAGCGTGGCGACGGCCATGCGGCGGGCCGTGGCGATGCCGAGCACGAGCGCCGAGACGGCCAGGGCCATCACCATCGCGCCGGCGATGGTGGCCCAGGCCGGGAGCTGGTTGGTGCCGGCCAGAGTGATCACGAGCGCGGCGCCGAAGGCTGCGGCCGGGGAGACGCCGAGGGTGAAGGGGCTGACCAGGGGGTTGCGCAGCAGGCCCTGCATCAGCACGCCCGAGACCGAGAGGGCCGCGCCCGCGGCGAAGGCGAGCAGCACGCGCGGCAGGCGCAGCTGGGTGATCACGGCGTAGGAGGAGGCGAAGTCCGCGGAGATCGTGCCGCCGAGGATGCTCACCTGCACCGAGCGCAGCACGTCGCCGATGCCGACGCCGGCGGTCCCGATCGTCACCGAGACGACGAGGGCCGCGAGGGAGACGACGAGGCCGACGGCGAGGACCACGAGCTTGCGCAGCTCGCGGCGACGGGAGGTCTCCTCGCCCGTCGCCCCGGACGCGGCATCGGGGGTGGGGGCGGGTCGCTGGAGCGTCGTGGTCATGCGTCCGGTCCCTGCACGTAGTCGGTGGGGGCGCTGAGCTCGGCGCCCTGGAACTCGGTCACCCAGCGGGTGAGGTACTCGCCGGGGTCGATGCCCTCGAGCTCGGCCGGGTGGAGCCAGGAGGCGAGGTAGAGGGCGCCCAGGGACTTGCCGAGCGCGCTGGTGGCCCAGCCGTTGGCGAGGCCGATGCGACCCTCGGCCACGGCTGCGATGCCGCTCCATCCGGGGCGGGCGACGAGCTCCTCGCGCAGCGCGTCGAAGCGGTCGACCGGCTCGGCGGAGGGCTCGAACTCGTGCAGGACGAACTGCGGGTCGCGCAGCACGACCTCGGAGGGGTCGACGGTCAGCTCCTCCTGGGCGTCGCCGCCCGAGGCGTCCTCGAAGACGTTCGTGCCGCCGGCGGCGAGGATCATCGCGTGGAAGCCGGAGCCGGGGAGGGTGGTCAGGTACGGCTCGACGGTCTCGAGGTAGACGCTGACGGGCTCGACGTCCGCCAGACGCTGCTCGAGCTCGCCCGCGATCTCGGCCCGGAAGTCGAGCACGGTCTGCGCGCCGTCGGCGACGCCGAAGACCTCGCCGAGCAGGCTGATCGTGGTGTCGACGACCTCGGTGTCCCAGGCGGTCGCGATGACGACCGGGATGTCGAAGGCGCCGAGCTGCTCGACGGCCTCCTGCCAGACGGCGTTGCGGGGAAGGATCACGACATCCGGCTCGAGCCCGGCGATCGCCTCGTAGTTCAGCTGGTCGAGGCCCTCGGCGACGACCTGCTCCTCGGCGAGACCGAGATAGGGAAGTCGGTCCAGGGAGGTGCGGTCCACGCCGACGACGCGGTCGCCGGCGCCGATCGCCCGCACGAACTCGTTGGCGTAGCTGTTGATCACGACGGCGCGCTGGGCGGGTCCGGGCAGGACCACCTCGCGGTCCTGGTCGTCGACGATCGTGAGCTGGGCGGCGGTCTCGCCGCCTCCCTCGACGGTGACGTCGCCGCAGGCGGCGAGGGCGAGCACGGGGAGGGTGGCGAGTGAGGCGCCGAGCAGGGTGCGTCGGCGGAGGGTCGCGGTCATGGCGGTCCTTGGGGTGAGCAGAGAGCGGGGGTCAGGCGTCGGGGTGGGAGGGCTCGCCGAGGCTGAGCATGAGGCGGTTCGCCCAGGCGAAGAACCCCGCCGCACACAGCGCGTCGGCGATCTGCGCCTCGTCGAGGCCCAGGTCGCGCAGGGCCGCGACGTGCTGCGGGCCGAGGGCGGGGCGGGGACGGGAGAGCTCCGCGGCGGCGGTGGCGATCGCTCCCCAGCGGGGGTCCTGCGCCGCGGCGAGCGGCGCGAGGTCGGCGGCTATCCAGTCGCCGTCGCGGCCGAGCTCGGCGGCGAGGAGCGCGTCGACGTCCGCCTCGCGCTTGGAGAAGCCGGCCGCCTTGCGGGCGTGGACCGAGGCGCAGTAGATGCAGTCGTTGACCTTGCTCGTCACGGCGGCGGCGAGCTCCCGCTCGGCCTTGGGCAGGCCGTCGCGGGGCAGGAAGATCGCGTTGTCCAGAGCGCTGCGGGCCCGGGTGATACCAGGGGTGAGCGAGAGCATCCTGAAGTAGACGCTGTTCGTACTGGCCTTCGAGGCGAAGGAGTCGCGCTGGGCCTCGGAGAGCTCGTCCTCTGCCGGGACGGCGATCCACGGCTCCCATTGCAGCTGTTCCCGGGTGTAGGCGGCGGGGCGGGTGCGGCCCGTGCGGGTGGTGCCGCCGTGCTCCGCGCGGCGACCGCGCGAGCGCGGGGCGCGGGAGGGCTCGAGGGCAACGGGCGCCTCGAGTCCCTCGAGGACGGCGAGGCCGGCCACGAGGCGCTGGAGGTGGCTCTCGAAGGCGACGAGCTGGCTGATCAGCACCACGGCGGTCGCGTCGTGCCCGGCCTCGGCGAGGCGCTGCTGGTCCTCCTGGGTCACCAGGGCCGGCGAGACGGACAGCAGGTCGACGTGGTCGCGCAGGGCGGCGAGGGCGGGATCAGCAGGGGCGTCGGCGGCGGCGAGCGAGGGATCGGCGCCCTGGGCGCGATGCCAGGCGGCGAGGGCGCCGCTGCCCTGCCACTGCGCGGTGACGACGGCGAGGGCATGGAGCACGGGCGCGGGCAGCACCTGTGTCGTGCGGTAGAGGGCGTCGTAGGCCTCGCGGGTGTGCTCGCGCACCGCGGGGCGGAGCACGCCCGGCGCCACCTCGCCCGTCGGGGCCAGGATCGCGTCGAGGAGGTCGTGGGCGGTGCGGGGCGCGGTCTCCGAGGGCATATGGCGAGCTTAAGGGTGTCCAAAGGGTCAGTTGTCGCCGTCGGGTTGTGCATCGGCTCACCTCGCCGGGCCGCTCAGCCCCCGAGCCACCGCGGCTCCACGGCCGCGATCCGCGACGTCGCGCCCTCCGAGCGCAGCAGGCACACGAGGACCCGGACCGCGAGCTCGCTTGCCGAAGAGAGCCGTCCGCTGGCCCGGCAGGGCCTCGAGCGGGCGACCTGCGCCGTCTCCTCCACGCCAGCGGGAAGCGGGCCACGTCGTTGCGGGCACGCTTGCGTCCGGGCGCCCCGAAGAGCAGCAGACGGCTGCACTCCTCGTCGAGCGCCCGCTCGACGACCATCCGGCCGGGCATCTCGAAGTCGACCACGGAGCCCTGCGGGAACTCCTCGGGCCTGGCGATCGCGACGAAGGGGAGCCCGGACTCGATCACGGGCGCGAGGCGCTCGTCGATGCGGTCCGGCTCCATCAGGATCAGGCCCTCGCGCACCCCGTTGCTCGTCGCGCGGCGGATCCCGTTCATGACCTGCGACGAGACGCTCTCGTGCTCTCGCCCACCTGCCGCTCCCGGAAGACCTCCGGTGACGGTCCGCGTCGGGCCCCGCGGTGCTAGCGTGCCGGGGTGACCGTTTCGGACCCCCGCTCCCCTGCCGCACCCGCCCCCTCCACCCCGGAGGATCCCGGCGCACGGATCGGGTTCGATCGCGAGAAGTACATCGAGCTGCAGTCCCGCCACATCCAGCAGCGCCGCGAGGAGATCGGCGGGAAGCTCTACCTCGAGATGGGCGGCAAGCTCTTCGACGACCATCACGCCTCCCGGGTGCTGCCCGGCTTCACGCCGGACAACAAGATCGCGATGCTCGAGCGGCTGCGGGACGAGCTCGAGATCCTCGTGTGCCTGAACGCGAAGGACCTCGAGCGCCAGAAGGTCCGCGCGGATCTGGGCATCACCTACGAGGACGACGTGCTGCGGCTGATCGACGTCTTCCGCGAGCGGGGCTTCCTGGTCGAGAACGTGGTCCTCACCCAGCTCGAGGAGAAGAACCACATCGCCCACGCCTTCATCGAGCGCCTGCAGCGCCTGGGCCTCACCGTCGCGCGCCACGGGGTGATCCCCGGCTATCCGCAGGACACCGCCCGGATCGTCTCGGAGCAGGGCTTCGGCGCGAACGAGTACACGATCACCAGCCGCGACCTCATCGTGGTCACCGCGCCCGGCCCGGGCTCGGGAAAGCTCGCCACCTGCCTCTCGCAGATCTACCACGACCACCAGCGCGGCATCCCCTCGGGCTACGCGAAGTTCGAGACCTTCCCGATCTGGGACCTGCCGCTCGAGCACCCGGTGAACCTCGCCTACGAGTCGGCGACGGCGGATCTCGACGACCTGAACCTCATCGACCCCTTCCACCTCGCCGCCTACGGCACCCAGGTCACGAGCTACAACCGGGACGTCGAGGTCTTCCCGCTGCTGCGCCCCCTGCTCGAGAAGCTCACGGGCTCCTCCCCCTACGCCTCCCCCACCGACATGGGCGTGAACCTCGCCGGGTCCTGCATCACGGGCGACGAGGTCTGCCGGGAGGCGGCGCGCCAGGAGATCATCCGCCGCTATTACAAGGCGCTTATGCACGAGCGGATCCAGGACGAGGACGACGTCGTCTCGCAGCGGATCGGGATGGTGATGTCGAAGGCCGGCTGCTCGCCGAGCGACCGCTCGGTCGTCGAGCCGGCGCTCGCGGTCGAGGCGCGCACCGGCGAGCCGGGCGCCGCGATCGAGCTGGCCGACGGCACGATCGTCACCGGCAAGACCTCTGCCCTGCTCGGCTGCTCGGCGGCGATGCTGCTGAACGCCCTGAAGCATCTGGCGGGGCTGGACGATGCGGTGCAGCTGCTCTCCCCCTCCTCGATCGAGCCGATCCAGACCCTGAAGACCGAGCACCTCGGCTCGCGCAACCCCCGCCTGCACACCGATGAGGTGCTGATCGCCCTGTCGGTCTCCGCCTCGAGCGACGAGAACGCGCGGCAGGCCATCGACCAGCTGCGCAGCCTGGCAGGCTGCGACGTGCACACGACGACGATCCTCGGGACGGTGGACGAGGACATCTTCCGCAACCTCGGCATCTCGGTGACCTCCGAGCCGCGCTTCCTGCGCAAGGCGCTCTACCACAAGCGCTGAGCGACGCGCCGCCCCCTCTCGCCCCTTGCGCCGCATCGGGCGAATCGGTCCAATGGTGACCGGCCCCACTCGAACAGTCGTCCATCGCGAGGGTGGGCTCGGGGCGGGGCCGTGCACGTCGACTCGAGGGGGATCACCATGCACGCCGTCCGTCGCACACTCGCCGCCGCCGCGGCACCGCTGCTGATCGCGGGCCTCGCCGCCTGCGGGAGCTCCGAGGAGCCGGCCGCCACCGAGCAGGCCCCGACCGTCGAGGAGACCGACGAGGAGCAGAGCCAGGCCGAGGAGCCGGAGGACGACGCCGAGGAGGACTCCCCGCCGGCCGAGCAGCCGGAGGATTCCGAGGCCTCCGAGGGTTCCGAGAGCCCCGAGGACCAGGCGTCCGACGGGCCCGAGCAGTCGGAGGGGGAGGAGTCCGGCGACTCCGACGACGCCGGGGAGACGGAGGCGACCGGCTCCGGCACCACCTCCGTCGAGCACCTCTGGATCGACGACTCCTGGACGATCGAGGAGACCGACGACATCTGCGGCGAGATGGACCTCTCCCCCGCCAACTACTCCGACCAGAAGGGATTCTTCAGCTGCGGCCCGACGGCCGCGAGCGCCCTGGCCTGCCAGGTCGAGGCCGAGAACCTCGTCTACTGCATCACGAACGCCCCGGGCCGCAGCGCGATCAGCTTCGCCTCGGACAAGGCAGCGGAGGATGCCGGGACGATGCCGGCGAACGAGGACGCCCTGCCGATCCAGGTGACGCTGCCCGAAGGCGTGACCTGCCAGCCGATCTCTCATGATCACGACCAGCACTTCGAGGACATGTTCAGCTGGTACTCCTGCGACGACGGCTCCGAGCTGCTGACCGACGAGGACATCGCCAACACCTTCGCCGTTGAGGGAGAGACCTGGACGGTGCAGCAGTCCGTCGACAAGGGCGCTCCCGAGGAGGTCGTCGCGCAGACCGTCACCTTCGCCGGGAGCTGACCGGTCACCGCCGGCTCCGGGGAGGGTCTGCTAGCGTCCGCGCGTGCCCAGCCCCACCCTCCGTCGTCGACTGCTCCGTCTGCTCGCCGCGCTCCTGACGCTCGTGCTGCTCGCAGCGGCGAGGCTCGTGATGTGGAGCCGGATCGGGGCGATGGACGCGGAGACCGCGCCGTGGCAGGAGGCGCAGGAGGATACGCGGATCGCGGAGGAGCGCACCGACATCGCACTCGTCCTGCGGCCGAGCGAGCCCGAGCCCGCACGGACGGGGCTCCTCTTCTACCCAGGGGCGAAGGTCGAGCCGGGGGCCTTTGCGGCGCGACCCTCCGGGCTGGTCACCGAGCTCGGCGCGACGGTCGTGATCGTCGATCCGCCGCTGAACCTCTCCCTGTTCGACCGGCGCGCTCCCGAACGGTTCACCTCCCTCGCGACGGAGGTCGAGACCTGGCTGGTCGGAGGGCACTCGATGGGCGGGGTGCGGGCCTGCGGGCTCGCCGAGGAGGCGGATGCCCTGGTGCTGTTCGCCTCGTACTGCGCCGCGGACCTCTCCACCACGGAGGTGCCGGTGCTGAGCCTCTCCGGCAGCGAGGACGGACTGTCGACCCCGGTGAAGATCGCCGAGCACCGCGACGCCCTGCCGGGCAGCGCCGAGATGGTCGAGATCGCCGGAGCGAGCCACGCGAGCTTCGGGGACTACGGGCCGCAGAGCGGCGACGGCACGGCGACCATCGACGACGCCGAGATGGACGCCGCGGTCGAGGACGCCGTCGCCGGGCTCCTCCGCTCGATGCCCTGAACTCGGCGCACGCGCTCTCCGATCAGGGCAGTTCGATCAGCGCCTGGACCGGGGCGTGGTCGGAGGGGTAGGCACCGGACGCGTCGCGCCACACGTTGATGGCCGCCTTGGTGGTGACCAGGTCGTCGGTGGCGAGCACCCAGTCGATGCGGTCGCCGTCCTCGACCGGGTCCTCGTAGCCGGGGAAGGTGCCCCAGGCCGGGGTGACGCGCTCGGCGGCGGAGTCCCAGGTGTCGACGGTGGGACCGTCGGTGACCAGCGTCGTGTAGGCGCCGGAGTCGTGGGCATGGGAGTTGAAGTCGCCGGTGACGATGGTGGGGAGCTCGTCGAGCTCGCCGCCCTGGAAGAGGTCGATCATCGCGTCGGCGCTGCGGATCCGAGCCGGCTCGCTCCGATGGTCGAAGTGGGTGTTGATCATCGCGAACTCGGCGCCGGAGGCGAGGTCGCGAAGCCGCGCCCAGACCACGATGCGGGTGACGGTGTTGCCCCAGGTGGCCGAGCCGATCACGTCGGGGGTGTCGGAGAGCCAGAACTGGTCCCACTGGAGCACCTCGAGACGGGTGCTGTCGTAGAAGATCGCGGAGTGCTCGCCGGCGCTGCCGCCCTCGCGGCCGTAGCCGATGCTGCGATGGCGCGGCAGCGCGGACTCGATCGCGGCCAGCTGCCCGTACAGGGCTTCCTGGATGCCGAGCAGGGTGGGCTTCTCCCGCTCGAGCAGCTCGATCAGCAGCGGCCGACGGGTCGGCCAGTGGTCGGGGTCGCCCTCGACGGTGCCGCCGCCCGCGGAGCGGTCGTAGCGGATGTTGAAGCTCATCACGTGGAGCTCGTCGCGCTTCGCGCGGCCGATCAGCGCTCGGGAGGGGCTCTGCGCGGGTGCGGCGCCCGCCGGGGCGGTGGCCGCGGCGAGAGCGGCG
>NZ_KV788952.1:0-9082 GCF_001807385.1 Brachybacterium sp. HMSC06H03
CGGGCCGCCGCGCCGCGGCGCGCGGGGTCGAGATCCGCACGGCCGACGGGGAGGTGCGCGAGCTGCGCGCCGACGTGGTCGTCGCGACCGCCGATCTGCACCACGTCGAGACCGCGCTGCTGCCGCGGCGCCTTCAGACCTATCCCGCCTCCTGGTGGAGCCGCCGCACTCCCGGCCCCGGTGCGGTGCTGGTGATGCTGGGCGTGCGCGGCGCCCTCCCGCAGCTCGCCCATCACACGCTGCTGTTCACCCGGGACTGGGACGAGAACTTCGGGGCTCTGCGGGAGGGGCGGGTCCCCTCGCCCGCCTCGAGCTACGTGTGCCGTCCCTCCGCGACGGATCCGTCGGTCGCCCCGCCCGGTCACGAGAACCTCTTCGTGCTGGTCCCCGTCCCGGCCGACGCGTCGCTGGGACACGGCGGCGTGGACGGCACCGGCGATCCCGCGGTCGAGGCGATCGCGGAGGAGGCGATCGCGCGGCTCGCAGAGGAGGCCGGGATCCCGGATCTCGCCGAGCGGATCGTGGTCCGCCGCACGGTCGGTCCCGGGGACTTCGCCGGGGACCTCGGCGCCTGGTCCGGGAGCATGCTCGGTCCCGCCCACACCCTGCGCCAGAGCGCCTTCTTCCGGGCCCGCAACGCCTCGCGGCGGGTGGAGGGGCTGCTGTACGCGGGCTCGAGCACCCTGCCCGGGATCGGACTGCCGATGTGCCTGATCAGCGCCGAGCTGGTCGCGAAGCGGCTGCGCGGCGACCGGTCCTCGGCCCCGCTGCCCGAGCCCGCACCCTCCGCCGGGGCCCCCGCATGACCGGGATGGTGTACCTGCTGTGCCTGCTGACGGTGCTGGGCTGCATGGTCCTGCTGGACCGGCGCTTCCGCCTCGCCCTGTGGCAGGCCCCGCGCCGCGCGGCGACGGTGCTCCTCGCGGGGGTCGCATTGTTCCTGGCCTGGGACCTCGCGGCGATCGCGGCGGGCCACTACCGGATGGGAGACAGCGCTCTGATGAGCGGCATCGAGCTCGGGCCGGAGCTGCCGCTCGAGGAGCTCGTGTTCCTCGTCTTCCTCTGCTATGTCACGCTCGTGGTGCGGGGGCTGATGGATCTGCTGCTGGGTCGACGACGGCAGTCCCCCGCCCGGCGGGAGGAACCATGAGCTACGCCGCCCTGGCCGGGCTCTTCCTGCTCCCCGTGCTGCTGGTGACGGTGCTGGCCGCCGTGCGGCGCCGGCCCGGACCGCGCTGGTGGCTGACCACCGGCGCGACCGTCGCGGCGCTGCTGGCGCTCACGATCGTGTTCGACTCGCTGATGATCGCGGCGGACCTGTTCCGCTACGCCGAGGAGGACCTGCTGGGCGTGCGGATCCTGCTCACCCCGCTCGAGGACCTCGCCTGGCCGCTCGCGGCAGGGCTCCTGCTGCCCTCGCTGTGGCTGCTGCTGACCCCGCAGGAGGAGCGATGAGCATCCTGTCCGCCCCGCGACCGGGCACGCTGTCCCAGCTGCTGGGCACCTCGCGCCCGCTGAGCTGGATCAACACCGCCTACCCCTTCGCCGCCGCGTACCTGCTGGCCGGCGGGGGCGTCGACGCGGCGCTGCTGGTGGGCACGGTGTTCTTCCTCGTCCCGTACAACCTGCTGATGTACGGGGTGAACGACGTCTTCGACCACGAGTCCGACCTGCGCAATCCCCGCAAGGGCGGGGTGGAGGGGATCGTCCTGGACCGGCGCGTCCACCGCACGACGCTGTGGGCGGCCGGGCTCGGGTCGCTGCCCTTCGTCGTGGCGCTGCTGGTGCTGGGCGGTCTCGCCTCCGGGGCGGTGCTGCTGGTGGTGCTCGCCGCGGTGGTCGGGTACTCCGCGCCCGGGATCCGGCTCAAGGAGCGACCGGGGCTGGACTCGCTGACCTCGGCGGTCCACTTCGTGGGACCGGCGGCGTTCGGCCTGGTGCTGGCCGATGGCCCGGTGGGCGCGACAGCCGTCGCCGCGCTGTCGGCGTTCCTGCTGTGGGGCATGGCCTCGCACGCCCTCGGCGCGGTGCAGGACATCCGCCCGGATCGCGAGGCGGGGATCGGCTCGATCGCGACCGTCCTGGGTGCGTCGCGCACGGTGCGCCTGGTGCTGTGCCTCTATGCCGCGGCCGGCGTGCTGATGCTGGTCACGGGATGGCCGGCCGCGCTCGCGGGGCTGCTGGTGCTGCCGTATCTCGCGAGCGCCTGGCCCTTCCGCTCCCTGTCCGATGCCGACTCGGAGCGCGCCCACGCCGCCTGGCGCCGCTTCCTGCGCCTGAACCTGCTCAGCGGCTTCCTGCTCACGCAGCTCCTGCTCGTGATCGCGCTGACCGGCTGAGCCGAGGCGGGCCAGGCACCGGCACAGCGTCGGCGTCGGCGTCGGCGTCGGAACAGCATCGACGCCGACGGCCGACGGCGTTCAGCCGAGCATGATCCCCGCGATCGTGGCGCTCATCAGGTTCGCGAGCGTGCCCGCGAGGATCGCCTTCAGGCCGAGCTGCGCGATCTCGGGGCGACGCTCGGGGGCGAGGCCGCCGAGGCCGCCCAGCAGGATCCCCAGCGAGGAGAGGTTGGCGAAGCCGGTGAGCGCGAAGCTCGTGATCGCGGCGGTCTTGGGGCTGAAGGTGTCGATCTCGGGCCCGAAGCCGGCGAAGGCCACGAACTCGTTGACCACGATCTTCTGCCCCACGAAGCTGCCCGAGGCGACGGCCTCGTCCAGCGGCACCCCGATCATCACCATGATCGGCGCGAACACCCAGCCCAGGATCTGCTGGAAGGTGAGGTCGTCGGCGCCGAACCAGCCGCCGACCGTGCCGATCAGCAGGTTGATCAGCGCGATCAGGGAGATGAAGGCGAGCAGCATCGCGCCCACGGTCAGGGCGAGCCGCAGCCCGTCGGCCGCTCCGCCGGCGGCGGCGTCGATGACGTTGCTGTAGGAGAGGGTGTCCTCCTCGTCATCGTCCTCCGTCGACGTCGCGGCCGACGAGGTGCCTCCGGTGGGGGCGGGCGCATCGGACGTCGCGGCGGAGTCCACTGCGGTCGCGGAGATCGGCGCGGTCCCGTCGGCCGCGGCAATGCCGGACTCCGCGGCGGTGCCGTCGGCTGCGGCGGTCGCGTCGGCCGACGGCGCCATGCCCTTGCCCTTCCTGCGGGTGGTCGCGGCGACCAGCTCCGCCTCGCGGGCGACGGCCTCGGGATCGTCCTCGGGCAGGAGGATCTTGGCCATCAGCAGCGCACCGGGGGCGGCCATGAAGCTCGCGGCGATCAGGTACTCCAGCGGGGCGCCGAGCAGGGAGTAGCCCACCAGCACGGAGCCCGCGACGGTGGAGAGGCCGCCCACCATCACCGCGAACAGGCCCGAGCGGGAGAGGCTGCCGAGATAAGGGCGGATGACCAGGGGCGCCTCGGTCTGCCCCAGGAAGATGTTCGCGGCCGTGTTCACGGACTCGCCGTAGCCGGTGCCGAGCAGCTTGCCGAGGGCGCCGCCGAGCAGCTGGACGATCCACGGCAGGATCCGCCAGTGGTAGAGCACCGCGGTGAGCGAGGCGAAGAAGATGATCACCGGCAGCACCTGCAGCGCGAAGATCGTCCCCTCGCCCTCGGCCGGCAGCAGCCCGCCGAAGAGGAAGGAGATGCCCTCGGAGGAGGTGTCGATGACTGCCTGGAATCCGGCGCTCACCTGCTGCAGCGCCCATCGCCCGGGGCCCCAGTACAGGACGATCACCCCCAGCGCGAGCTGCAGCGCGAAGGCTCCGACGACGGTGCGCGGGCGGATCGCGCGGCGGTTGCTGGACAGGGCGAAGGCGATGAGCAGGAGGCCTGCCATCCCTCCGATGCCCCAGAGGACGTCGAGCATCGCAGCACCTCGCAGAGAGTCGGGGACAGGGGCGCGGTCGACGGCGACAGTGTAGGGGGCGCCCGGTACCGTGTGCGCCATGAGCCCCGGCCGCCCCGCCCACGTGAGGACCTCCTCCGAGGTCCTCGACGACGAGCAGCTGGTCGAGGAGCTGCGCAGCCTGCTCGCCGAAGAGGACGGCTTCGGCGAGCTCGCCGCACGCATGGCGCTGCTGGCCGACGAGCGCCGCCTGCGGATCCTGTTCTGCCTGCACGCCCATCCCCTGATCCGCAGCTCGGACCTCGCCCGGGCGATCGGGGCGCACGAGTCCACCACCTCCCACGCCCTCGCGGTGCTGCGGGAGGCCGGGTGGGTGCACGCCGTGCGGACCGGGCGCGTGGTGCGCTACGAGCTGGCGAGCGGCTTCGCCCACGATCTGCTGCACGAGCTCGGCTCCGGGCACCTCGACGACGTCGACCACCCGCACCACCACGCACATGACGGGCACCACGCGCACGGCGGACCGAGCGCGGACGAGGGCTCCGGTCGGCGCCCCGACGCCTGACACCGCACGCCGCTCGGCGAGCCCGGGCAACCGCGGGCACGGCCCGCCCGGCCCCACGGCAATACTTGTAGGCTCGTGCAAGTGACGTCCTCAGCCCCTGCCTCGGCGACCCCGGCGAACGTCCAGGCCGGCACCTTGCCGGCCGCCCGCCCCGCGACAGACCCCTCTCCCGACGCGCTCGGGGTCCGCTCGCGCGCCCGACGCTCCGCGCTGCTCCTCGTCGTGCTCGCGGTCGCGAGCATGGCGAGCATCGTGCTGTGCGTCGGGATCGGCCCGGTGCCGATCCCCGCGGGAACGACCGTGCAGGTCATCGCGCACCACCTGGGACTGCCCGTCCCCGCGGCCCGGGAGGCCTCGGTCGACTCGATCGTCTGGGACGTGCGCGTGCCGCGGGTGCTGATGGGGGCCGCCGTCGGCGCCTGCCTCGCTCTCTCCGGCGCGGCGCTGCAGGCGATGGTGCGCAACATGCTCGCCGACCCGTACATCCTCGGCGTCTCCGGCGGCGCCTCCACCGGGGCCGCGGCCGCGATCCTCTTCGGCGTCGGCGCGGCGCTGGGCGACTACGCGCAGTCGGTGCTCGCCTTCCTCGGCGCGCTCGGCGCGGCGCTGCTGGTGTTCCTCATCGCCCGGGCCGGCGGCCGAGTCACCTCGCTGCGCCTGCTGCTCTCCGGCGTCGCCGTCGGCTACGCGCTCACGGCGCTGACGAACCTGCTGATCTTCTCCTCCGACTCGGCCGAGGGCTCCCGCTCGGTGATGTTCTGGATGCTCGGCTCGCTGTCCCTGGCCCGCTGGAACGCCTTCCTGTGGGTGGCCCTCGTCGCGGCGGTGCTCGGCGCGATCGTGCTGCTCGCGGGCGCCCGCGTGCTCGACGCGCTGAGCGCCGGCGACGAGATCGCCCACGGCCTCGGGATCCATCCCGACCGCGCCCGCGTCGGCTTCCTGCTGGTCGTCTCGCTGTGCACCGCCGCCGCGGTCGCGGGCGCCGGATCGATCGGCTTCGTGGGTCTGGTGATCCCTCATCTCGCCCGGCGTCTCGTCGGCGCCCGCCACCGCGTGCTGATCCCCGCCTCCGCGCTGCTGGGCGGGCTGTTCCTGCTCTGGGCCGACGCCTTCGCCCGCGTGGTCATGCAGCCGCGCGAGCTGCCGATCGGCGTGCTCACCGCCGCGATCGGCGCCCCCTTCCTGCTGATCCTCGTGCGCCGGCTCCACGCCCGGCAGCGCTGACCCCTCTCCCCCGCTCGAAGGAGCACGATGCCTCGCACGTCCCTCCCCCAGGCCGACGCCCTCGGGGCCGTCAGCCACGGCCCCACGCCCGCGCCGCTGCGCCGCCGCACCCTGATGGCAGGTCTGTTCGGCGCCGTCGGCCTCACCGCCGCCTGCGGCTCCTCGGACGGGAGCACAGGCGACGAAGGCTCCGACGGCGGCGGCGGATCGGCGGAGGGCTTCCCGCTCGAGCTCGCCAACTGCGAGGCGACGCTCACCTTCGACGCGCCGCCCGAGCGGATCGTGCTGCTGGAGTCGGCGCCGGTGACGACGCTGGACGGCGTCGGGGTGCTGGACCGGGTGGTCTCTCGGGCCGGCGCCTTCCCGTCCGGCTACTACGACGAGGACCTCGCCGCACGCATCGAGGCGATCCCGACGCTCAGCGACGAGATCGACGCCTCCGGCCATCTGCAGATCTCCCAGGAGATGGTGATCGCACAGGAGCCCGACATCGTCTTCGGCCTGCCGGACGGCGTCACCCGCGAGGCGATGGCCGATGCCGGGGCGCAGGTGGTCGTGCAGAACGTCTACTGCGCGACCGGCGGGCACCGCTCGAGCTTCGAGACGCTGCACGAGCAGATCGACGCCTACGGGCGAATCTTCGACCACGGCGAGCAGGCCGAGCAGCTCTCCACCTCCCTGCAGGAGCGGATCGATGCCGTCTCCGAGTCCGCGAAGGACCTCGCCACCGCCACCGCCGCGGTGCTCTATCCCTCCGTGGGCGGCGGGCCTCTGTACGCCTACGGCGCCGCCTCGATGGTGACCGCGCAGCTGGACTCCCTCGGGATCGAGAACGTCTTCGCCGACACCGAGGAGCGCGTGTTCGAGATCAGCGCCGAGCCCCTGCTGGCCGCCGACCCGGACGTGCTGATCGTGCTCCACCAGACCGATGGCGACGGCTCGGACGTCGCCCGGGAGATGATCTCCCAGGATCAGCTCGGCAGCCTCCGCGCCGTGCAGGACCGGGCGCTGCTGCCGCTGCTGTTCAACTTCGCCGAGCCCGCCTCCCCGCTGGTCGTCGACGGGCTCGAGCGGATCCACGAGTGGCTCGTGGAGCTCGAGGGATGACCGGGCCGGGGCTTGCCGCGCCCGTGCTGTCCGCGCACGGGCTGCGCCACTCCTACGGCGCCTCGCCCGTGCTCGACGGGATCGATCTCGAGGTGCACGACGGGGAGGTGCTCGGCCTGGTCGGCCCCAACGGCAGCGGGAAGACCACCGCGCTGCGGATACTGCACCGCTCGCTGGTGCCGGAGGCCGGGCAGGTGCTGCTGGACGGCCGCGATCTCGCCGAGCTGCCTGGCCGCGAGCGCGCCCGGTCGATCGCGGTGATGGCGCAGGAGCTCAGCGGCGAGGTGCCCCTGACCGTCGCCGATGTGGTGCTGCTGGGCAGGATCCCGCGCTCCGGCGCCTTCGGCGGGACCGGCGGCGAGGACCTCGAGATCGCGACCGAGGCACTACAGAGCGCCGGCGCCCTGCATCTGGCGCGGCGGGAGTTCGGCCTGCTCTCCGGCGGGGAGAAGCAGCGGGTGCTGATCGCCCGCGCCCTCGCCCAGCAGCCCCGTGTGCTGCTGATGGACGAGCCGACGAACCACCTCGACATCGGCTCCCAGCACCATGTGCTCGAGGTGGTGCGCGCACGGGGTCTGGCGACGGTGGTGGTGCTGCACGACCTGAACCTCGCCGCCCGCTACTGCGACCGCGTGATCGTGCTGGACGAGGGCCGGGTGCGCGCCGAGGGCCCGCCCGCCGAGGCGCTCGCGGTGGGGCTCGTGGCCGCGACCTACGCCGTCGCCGCCGAGCGGGTCCTCGCCGCCGACGGCACCACACAGTTCCTCTTCCGCGGCCCGGACGACGCCGCGGACGACGGCCACCGCTGACCCGTCGGCCCCACCTCTCCGACGACCACCGCCCTGGCACCCCGGGGCGGTGCAACTGCCCCGACCACCCCTGGAGCCGCCCCGATGACCCGCACCGCCGACGAGGACCAGCAGGCCTGGAACCGCTACTGGACCCGCTGGGCCGTCGAGTACGACGAGCACCAGCTCTCGCGCCTCTCCCTGCCCGGTGAGCGCGAGGCCTGGTCGAGGGCCTTCGGCGACGCGCTGCCGCCCGGCACGCGCGAGGTGCTCGACCTCGGCACGGGCAGCGGGAACGCTGCCCTGCTCCTCGCGGCCGACGGCTACGACGTGACCGGCATCGACCTCTCCCCCGGCATGCTCGCGCAGGCACGGGCGAAGCTCGAGCGCCATCCGCGCCCTCCGACCTTCCTGGAGGCCGACGCCGCGGATCCGCCGTTCCCGCGCTGCAGCATGGATGCGATCGTCTCCCGCTACCTGCTGTGGACGCTGCGGGACGCCCCCACGGCGCTGCGGCGCTGGCACGAGCTGCTGCGCCCGGGCGGCGTGCTGGTCGCGATCGACGGGCAGTGGTTCGAGCCCAAGGACGAAGGGGGCACGGCGCCAGCGACCGCGCGCCAGGAGCACTTCGCCGAGGCCTATGACGAGGCGGCCGTTGACCACCTCGACTTCGCCCGCGCCGGGGTGGAGCGGATCTGCGCGGTCTGGGAGGAGGCGGGCTTCGTCGACGTGCGCGCGGACCCGCTGCCCGAGCTGCTGGAGCTCGACCGCGCCCACGGCGTGGCCCCTGGGCACTCCCCGCAGCTGCTGCACCGCTTCTCCGCCCGCCGAGCAGGCTGAGCACCTCTCACGCCATTCCGGACCCCGAACGACATCGCTCACCAGCCACCACTGTGTGCCACACACTATGGTGCTCTGACCTGGGCCCGGCTGATCGGGCTGGTCCGCGTCGAGGGCGACCATCCGCCGGTCCTGCACCCGGGCCTGCGGACGCTGCTGCTGAGCCCGGACCTGTTCGAGCGGGCCCGCACCGCCGGCGACATCGACGCGCAGTCCATGCACACCCTCGGCGTGATCCTGGTGGTCTCGATCCTCGCGGTCGCCGCCTGGGACGTGGCCGACGGCTGGCTCAAGACGCTCCGCGACCGGCGCCGCTGAGCGGCGGGCCGGCCGTCGCCGGCCCGCTCCGCCCCTCGGGGATCAGTCCGCGTGCGGACGATCGAGACAGACCACGTGGAGGGAGTCCGGGGACCAGCAGTGCCCGCCCGCGGTCCCCGGCACGCCGCGGAGACGGGCGAGATCGCGCCCTCCCGACCCGTCGACCGCACACAGCCGCAGGAGCGGGTCGGCATCGGCGGCACCCTGCTCCCCCGGCGGATGGCTGACATAGGCGACCAGCCGGCCGTCCGGGGAGACCTGCGGGAAGCGGTTCACGCGCTCGTCGTGGGTGAGCTGCTCGATCCCGGTGCCGTCCGGTCGCATGCGGAACAGCTGCGCATGTCCCGGCGCGGCGGGGTCGCTCTCCGCGTCGAAGACGGCCCCGCCTCCGCCGTGCGCGGCGC
>NZ_KV788953.1:0-3086 GCF_001807385.1 Brachybacterium sp. HMSC06H03
CCTCGCGGGCGGCGAGCCGCTCGGCGACGACCTCCTGGAGGGCGGGGCCGCCGCGGCCGACGGGGAAGGTGCGCGCCCGCTGGGCGGTCCACTCGCGCTCGGCGAGCACCGGCCCCTCGTAGCGGCGGACGTGCTCGAGGGGGATCTCGGAGGTCTCCGAGATCTCCTCCGCGCTGCGGCCGGCGCGGAGCATCGCCTGGATCTCCTTGGGGCGCAGCGGGGTCGCGTCGGCCGCCTGGATCATGTTCAGCGCGGGACGGTCGGAGCGCACCGCGGCGCGCAGCGCGCGGTCGATCCGCAGGGTGTACCGATCGCCGTCGGAGTCGACCAGGAGCAGATGCTCCCCGTCGTCGTGGATCCCGTCGAGATCGAGCTCGCGCATCGTCGTCCTCTCCGTCCGAGCCTGGTCTCGGAGCCTGGTCGCTCGCAGGCACAGTCTAGGCCGTGACCCTACAGTGCGACGCCTGGGTGCGCGCCGGACGCGCCCGGGCCGTCGGCACCGGATGCCGACGGGGCGGGGACGTCGTGTTGCCGCTCACGGGTGCCTCTGCAATAATGCCGCCGCATTCAGCGTTGGGACCCGGACCGGTCGGATGCGGTCCCTAGTGGCCGCACCGGCGCGGACATGCCCACACCCAGGTCGTACGACCCCGCAGACAACCAGGAACGGACCGTAGATGGCCACTGATTACGACGCCCCGCGCAAGAACGACGACGAGTCGAACGACGACTCCATCGAGGAGCTGAAGGGCCGACGGAACGAGGCGGCGACCCCCACGGTCGACGAGGACGAGGCCGAGGCGGCCGACTCCTACGAGCTCCCGGGCGCCGACCTCTCCGGCGAGGAGCTCTCCGTGCGCGTGCTGCCCCGCCAGGCGGACGAGTTCACGTGCGCCAGCTGCTTCCTCGTGAAGCACCGCAGCCAGATCGACCACGTCGAGGGCACGCTCATCATCTGCAAGGAGTGCGCGGCGGCCTGACGTGCGCACGAGCGCGGGTCAGCAGAGGGGGAGCACCCCGACAGCAGGAACGGCACCTCCCCAAGGGGAGGTGCCGTTCGTCGTCCGCTGGACCGGACAGGGAGCGAGGCCGTAGAGACCCCGGGACCGCGGAGCGGTCAGGCCGCGCGCCGTGCCTGCTGCTGGGCGGTGCGCAGAGCGAGGGCGAGGTCCTCGGGGCGACGGGTCGAGGCGACCCACGCGGTGGTCGGGTCCTCCGGATCCAGCACCTCGACGCGGATCCCGCTGCGGGTCCAGCCGCGCACCTCGTGGTGGGCAAGCGGCTCGAAGTCCTGGCCGATCGTGAGCGCCCAGTCCTCGCCGCGCAGCACCTGCGGCTCGCCCAGCTCCGTCACGTCGATCCGGGCGCGGCCCAGGCGGAACCGGCCGTCCGAGACCTCCAGCACGGGGGAGTAGGAGATCAGCAGCACGATCGCGATCACGATGGAGACCGCCGACAGCGCGATCGCCGCGCCGAGGTGCAGGGGCACGATGACGAGCCCGAGCGCCGCACCGATCGCGACGCCGATCACCCAGGCGCCGACCCCGGGCAGGAGATGCTCGCGGTGGAGAGGCGTCCCGGCGTCCCGCCCGGGGACGGGGGCCGCACCGGCGGCGGACCGCTCGGACGGGGACTCGGCGGCGGGGGGAACGGCGGAGGCGGACATGCCCACCATGGTCTCACGCACTCCCTGGACCCCCGGTGCGCGGAGGACGCCGCCGGAGCGCCTACCCTGGCGTCATGTCTGCCGACCCCGACACCAGCGCGCCGCTGCGGATCCGCCGCACCGGCGCGACCCCGCTCCCGCACCGCGCCCATGCCGACGACGCCGGCCTCGACCTCGCCAGTGCCGAGGAGCTCGTGATCCCCGCGGGCGGCCGCGCCCTGGTCGACACCGGCCTCGCCGTCGCCCTCCCGCCCGGCACCGCGGGACTCGTCTGCCCCCGCTCGGGCCTCGCCGCGAAGCACGGCGTCACGGTCCTCAACGGCCCCGGTATCGTGGACGCCGGCTATCGCGGACCGCTCAAGGTCGCGCTGCACAACACCGATCCGACGGAGGACTTCCCCCTCCACGTCGGCGACCGGATCGCCCAGCTCGTGGTGGTGCCGTTCCTGGCCCCCGTGCTGCAGGAGGTCGACGACCTCGAGCAGACGGACCGGTCCACCGCCGGGTTCGGCTCCAGCGGCGGCTTCGGCGGCGCACACCACCAGGAGGGATGACCATGGGACTGTTCTCCCGCAGGAAGCGGCAGGAGCCGGAGGAGATCGAGGGGCTGGACGCCCTCGACCTCGACTCGCCCGAGCCGGACGACGCCCCGGAGGACGAGGGCGCGGCTGACGACGCCCTGCCCGAGGACGCGCCCGAGGCCGAGGAGGAGGCCCCCGCACGCGGGGACCACCTCGAGGACGGGCCCTACGACGAGGCCGACGCGCCCGACGAGGACCGCATCGACCTCGGCGGCCTGCTCGTCCCTGCCGTCGACGGCATGGAGCTGCGGATGGAGGTCGACCAGCGCACGAACGCCGTGACCGGCGCGAACCTCGTCATCGAGGGCTCCTCGCTGCAGGTCCAGGCCTTCGCGGCCCCCAAGTCACGCGGGATCTGGGAGGAGGTGAGGGGCAAGCTGCGCGAGTCCGTGGTCAAGCAGGGAGGCACCGCCGAGACCCGCCCGGGAGCCTTCGGGACCGAGCTGATCGCGCGCATGCCCGTCAAGCGGGCCGACGGCCGCACCGCCTACCGTCCCGCGCGCTTCATGGGCGTCGACGGGCGGCGCTGGCTGCTGCGCGCGGTCCTCTCCGGCAAGGCGCTGGCCGACCCCGAGCAGGCGCGCCGCTTCGAGACGCTCGTCTCCCGCCTGGTCGTCGTGCGCGGCGCGGAGGCGATGGCGCCGCAGGAGCTCATCCCCCTGCACCTGCCCGGCGAGCGTCCGGGGCTCAACCAGATCCGCTCCGGCCCGCTGGACCCGCTCGCCCGCGGTCCGGAGATCACCGAGATCGGATGAGCACCCACCGCGCCGGCGGCCGGCCCCGACGGGACCCGGCCGACTCGCCCTCCGCCCCCGCGCCTGCCGCCGGACCCACGCCGC
>NZ_KV788954.1:0-85488 GCF_001807385.1 Brachybacterium sp. HMSC06H03
TCCCGCCGCGCCCGCTGTCGCCTCCGGCCCCGCAGGCAGCGGGTGCGGCGTCGGCCGCTCGCCGCGCTCGAGGACCTCGATCCATCCGCTGCCCGACCGGGCCGCGTGCTGCGGCTCCGCCTCCCACTCGGCGCGAGTCCGCACCCGGGCCGCGATGCCGCCGGCGGCGATGACCTCCTGCTCGACCTCGGCGGCGGCGCGGGCGGCGAGCACCCGCTCGAGTCCCGCCCGGTCCTGGATGCCGTAGGTGCGTCGCAGCGCCTCGGCGTGGTGGGGGTAGTTGCCGTGCAGCCGGACCCAGCCGTCGGCCGCGGGGAGGAAGCCGGACAGCTCGGCCCAGCTCTCGACGGACCTGCCGTCGACGCGGAGGTGCTCGTGGGCGGCGAAGGACGCGGCGACGAGGGCGGGAGTCGTCGAGACGTGCAGGTCCAGACCGCGGACGCGCGCGAGCTCGGCGGCGGCGTGCCGGACCGCGCCCACCGCGTCCGCTGCGAGGGACTCGACGTCGAGCGGGCAGGCCCACCAGCGGGGGTCGGAGATGTCCACGTCGTGGAGGCTATCGCACGCCCCGCCCCGCCCCGACCCGAGCCCCGGCCCCTACCCCTGCCCCGGCGTCGGAGTCGACCGCGGCGCTGTGGTCGACTCCTGGCGTATGGCGTACCGGTACGCCTATATCGCCGTACTGGTACGCCATACGCCACCACCTGACCACTCCCGCCCCGACAGCCGACTCCACCACCGACCTCGCTCCCGGCACGCTGCGATGCCTCGCCCGCGAACCGCCCTGGACGCGACGATGCCCCCGACCCGGAGGTCGAGGGCATCGTGCGTACTGCGCAGGTGGGGCGGAGCACTGCTCCGCGCCGATCAGCGCTTGGAGTACTGCGGCGCCTTGCGGGCCTTCTTGAGGCCTGCCTTCTTGCGCTCGATGATGCGCGCATCGCGACGGAGGAAGCCGGCCTTCTTGAGGGTCGGGCGGTTGTGCTCCTCGTCGATCTGGTTCAGCGCGCGGGCGACGCCGAGGCGCACGGCCCCGGCCTGGCCGGACGGGCCGCCGCCGTTGAGGCGCACGATCACGTCGAAGCGGCCCTGGAGCTCGAGGACCGTGAACGGGTCATTGACCTCCTGCTGGTGCAGCTTGTTCGGGAAGTAGTTCTCGAGCGAGCGGCCGTTGATGGTCCACTGGCCGGAGCCGGGGACCAGGCGGACACGGGCGATCGCACGCTTGCGACGGCCGGTGCCGTAGCCGGGGGCGGTGGCCGACTGGCCGGTGCCGACGGCGGCCTCGCCGGTCGACTCGGTGGTGAAGCTCGAGGGGGCCGACTCGTCGGTCACGGCCTCGAGGGACTCGGGGGTGGTCTCAGTCACGGTTCTCCTTGGTTCTTCCGTGCGGCAGGGCGGAGTGGCGGGAGCCCCCGCTTACTGCGCCACCTGGTCGATGGTGAAGGGGACGGGCTGCTGAGCGCTGTGGGGGTGCTCGGAACCCGAGTAGATCTTGAGCTTCTTGATCTGCTGATCAGCGAGCTTGTTCTTGGGGAGCATGCCGCGGATGGCCTTCTCCACTGCCTTCTCGGGATTCTTCTCGAGGAGCTCGGAGTAGGGGACGCCACGGAGGCCGCCCGGGTAGCCGGAATGGCGGTAGGCGAGCTTCGCCTCACGCTTGTTGCCGGTCAGCGCGACCTTGTCGGCGTTGATGATGATGACGAAGTCGCCCGCATCCACATGGGGTGCGAAGACCGGCTTGTGCTTCCCCCGCAGGAGCTGGGCAGCCTGGGAAGCGAGCCGGCCGAGGACGACATCCGTTGCGTCGATGACGTACCAGGAACGCTCGACATCGCCGGGCTTCGGGGTGAACGTACGCACTCGTGCCTTCTTCTCTCGTGGTGGTGCCAGGTCGGCAGGACGCCGTCCGGGCACGGTTCGAATGGACCGTGGGCACGCTTCCTTCGGGTAAAAGCATGGCCCCTGTGGCTGTACCCGGCCCGCTCCGCTGACCATGCGACGGCGGGCCTGGATGTGGGTGAGATCCCGATCGCGCCGCACCGTGAGAGAACGGCAGCGGAGTCGGGCACACATCGAGGCACAACGACCGCTCATCCTACGGGCCTCGCGGAGGGAGCGTCAACGCAGGGCGGGGCCGGAGAGTGTGATCTCCGACCGGTCTCGTGGCGGCCCGCTCGCGCCCGCTGGAGGGCGCTCGCGCGCGGCCGCTCACCCCCGGGCGCTCACTCCGGGACGGCGACGTCCTCGACCGGCAGCGGCGCGCGAAGGGTGCGCGTGCGGGCGGCCCAGGCGGCGAGCTCCTCGTCGGGCGGATAGGCGACGTGGTCGAGGGTCAGGCCCTGCGGCGGGCACAGCGGGGCGGCGCCGGCCCCGTCCCGGGTCGAGGCCTCGCGGGTGCGGGCGGCGAGGACCTCGGCGGGCCAGCTCTCGGGGCGACGCCCCTCCCCCACCCCGAGCAGCGCGCCGACGAGGGAGCGCACCATGTGGTGGCAGAAGGCGTCGGCGACGACGGTCGCGACGATCAGGCCCTCGTCGGCCCGCCCCTCTCCGGGCCGTTCCCAGCGCAGCTCCCGCAGCTCGCGCACCGTGGTCGCGCCCTCGCGCGGGCGGCAGTAGGAGAGGAAGTCGTGCTCGCCCAGCAGCGGCTCGCTCGCCCGCGCCATCGCCTGCACGTCCAGCGGCCGACGGTGGCGCAGCACGTCCCGTCGCAGCGGGTCGTGGGCGGCGGGGCCGTCGGAGATCCGGTAGCGGTAGCGGCGCCACAGCGCCCCGAAGCGGGCGTCGAACTCGGAGGTGACCTCGCGGGCGACGTGGACGACGACGTCGTCCGGCAGCACTCCGGCCAGGCGTGTGACGAGCGCCTCGGCGGGGCTGCGGTCGGAGCGGCCGGGGATCGTGGTGAGCACGTCGCGGGGCAGGTCGAGATGACAGACCTGACCGCGGGCGTGGACGCCGGCGTCGGTGCGGCCGGCGACGGTGACCCTCGTGGGCACGCGCGCGATGCGGGAGAGGGCGGCCTCGAGCTCGCCCTGGACGGTGCGCTGACCGGGCTGGGCGGCCCAGCCGTGGAAGTCGGTGCCGTCGTAGGAGAGGTCCAGGCGCAGCCGTGCGGTGGCGGGGGCGGGATCCGGGATCTCTGCGGGCATGCGCTCGATCGTAACGGCGGCCCCGATCCTCCGCAGTGCGGGCACCTCATCGGGATCGGCACGGTGCTGGTTACGCTGGCCCGCGTGAAGATCCTCGTCATCGGCTCCGGAGGCCGCGAGCATGCGATCATCCGTCGCCTCGCCGCCGACCGCCCCGCCCCCGAGCTGCACGCCGCCCCCGGCAATCCCGGAATCGCGCAGCTCGCGACATGCCACGACGTCGCCGTCGCGGACCTCGCCGGCCAGGTGCTCCTGGCCGACGAGCTGCGGCCCGACCTGGTGGTGATCGGCCCGGAGGCACCGCTCGTCGCGGGCGCCGCGGACCGTCTGCGCGAGGCCGGACACACCGTGTTCGGCCCCTCCGCCGAGGCCGCGAACCTCGAGGGCTCCAAGTCCTGGGCGAAGGAGATCATGGCCGCGGCGGGCGTGCCGACCGCCGCCTCCGTCACGGTCACCGCGCCCGAGCAGCTCGGCGCGGGCCTGGATCGCGTCAACCCGCTGGGCGACGTGCCCTTCGTGGTCAAGGCCGACGGTCTCGCCGCCGGCAAGGGCGTCGTGGTCACCCCCGCCCGGGACGTCGCCGTGGCACATGCCGAGGCCGTGCTCGCCTCGGGCGGTCAGGTCGTGCTCGAGGAGTACCTCGACGGCCCCGAGGTCTCGCTGTTCTGCGTGAGCGACGGCACGCGGGTCCTGCCGCTGGCCCCCGCGCAGGACTTCAAGCGCGCGCTCGACGGCGACGAGGGCCCCAACACCGGCGGCATGGGCGCCTACTCGCCGCTTCCCTGGGCCCCCGAGGGCCTGGCCCGGGAGGTCGTGACCGCCGTCGCCCAGCCCACGATCGACGAGCTCGCCGCCCGCGGCATCCCCTTCTCCGGGATCCTGTACTGCGGCCTCGCCCTCACCTCCCGCGGCCTGCGCGTGGTGGAGTTCAACGCGCGCTTCGGCGATCCCGAGACCCAGGTGGTCCTCGAGCGCCTCGCCTCCCCCTTCGCGCCGCTGCTGCTGGCCGCCGCGCAGGGCGACCTCTCCGCCGTCGACGTCCCCGAGTGGGTCGAGGGCGCCGCGGTGACGGTGGTGGTGGCCTCGGCCGGCTATCCCGTCTCCGCGCAGATCGGCGATCCGATCACCGGGATCGAGGAGGCCGAGCGCCTCGGCGCGCACGTGATCCACGCGGGCACGGCGCTGGACGCCGACGGGGTGCTGGTCAGCGCCGGCGGTCGGGTCCTGACGGTTGTCGGCGCCGGCGCGGACCTCACGGCCGCCCGTGAGCTCGCCCTCGCCGGCGCTCGCGCGATCGAGCTCGAGGGCTCCCACCACCGCGGCGACATCGCCCTCGCCGCCGCCGAGGGGAGCGTGAGCGCATGAGCGCCTCCCCCTCCTCCGACGCGCCGCTGATCGAGGCCCCGGACCTGCCGGGCTGGGACCACGTCGTCTCCGGCAAGGTGCGCGAGCTGTACGTCCCCGCCGGCGCGGATCCCGCGACCGCCGAGGAGGTGCTGGTCCTCGCGACCGACCGCATCAGCGCCTACGACCACTCCCTCCAGCCGGGGATCCCGGACAAGGGCCGCCTGCTCACCGGGATCAGCCTGTTCTGGTTCGAGCAGCTCGCGGACCTCGTCCCCCACCACGTGCTCTCCGCCTCCGACGTGCCGGAGCAGGTGGCCGGGCGGGCGCTGCGCTGCCGCGGCCTGGACATGGTGCCGCTGGAGTGCATCGCCCGCGGCTACCTGACGGGCTCGGGCCTGGCCGACTACCGGGCCGGCGGCTCGGTGGGCGGGCACGTGCTGCCGTCCGGGCTGGTGGAGGCCTCGCGCCTGGACCCGGCGCTGTTCACCCCGTCGACGAAGGCGGAGGCCGGCGCGCACGACGAGAACATCACCGTCGCCCAGGCCCGGGACCTGCTCGGCGCGGAGCTGACCGAGCAGCTCGAGCGGATGACCCTCGCGGTCTACGAGCGCGCGCGCACCCTCGCAGGGGAGCGCGGGATCGTGCTGGCGGACACGAAGCTCGAGTTCGGCCGCTCCCGCACCGACGGCACGCTGGTGCTCGGTGACGAGGTGCTCACCCCCGACTCCTCCCGCTTCTGGTCCGCGGACACCTACCAGGAGGGCCGCGTCCAGCCGAGCCTGGACAAGCAGTTCGTGCGCGACTGGCTCACCTCCCCCGCCTCCGGCTGGTCGAAGGGCTCGAACACGCCGCCGCCCGAGCTGCCCGCCGAGGTGGTCGCACAGACCCGTGCCCGCTACGTCGAGGCCTACGAGCGTCTGACCGGCACGAGCTTCTGAGGCGACCGGCGACCGGCGGGGCGGGCGTCGCCTCCACGTGGACGCTGCTGCGCGGGGCCCCCGCCGCGCTGCGTCGCTGAGGCGCGGGCCTCGACGAGACTGTCAGGGGCGTCCACCCGGCTCCTCGCTCAGCCGGCGAGGACCAGCACCGCGGCGACCGCGAGCACGACCCCGACCACGAGCGCGCCGTCGGCCCGGGTGAGCGCGGCGGTGCGCCACTGCGTGCGCTCCCCCGTGCCCAGGCCCCGGCTCTCGAGCGCGAAGGCGATCCTCGTCGAGGAGCGGATCGCGTCGACGAGCAGCGCGAAGGCGCATCGCCCCATCGCCCGCGGCCCGAGCCGGGCGGGGGTGCCGTCGGCCGACGGGGGCCGGCGCAGCCGGTGGGCGCGGGTGATCGTCGCCCAGCGCCGCGGCAGGTCCTCGAGGAGGCGCTGGCCGGCCAGGAGCGCGAGCGCGATGCGGGCCGGGAGGCGGGCATGGGTGCGCAGGCTGGTCATGGTGCGGCCGGGGTCGCTCGCGCGCACGACGGCGACCGCGCCGAGCCCGATCACCAGCGCCCGCAGCGCGAGCGCGGCACCGAGCACGATCCCCTCGCTGGTGACCCGGACGGGCAGGTCGGGCCACGGCTCGTGGCCGGGTCGACTGAGCACGTTGACCATGAACACCCCGGCCGCGAACAGCACGAACGGCGCCTGCGCACGGGCGAGCGCGAGCGGGCCGAGGCGGAGCCCGAGCATCGTCCCCGCGGCCAGCAGCGCGTAGAGCACCAGCAGCGGCGCGGGGTCGGTGAGCGTGATGCAGACGATGCTGAGCGCCGTGAGCAGGCCGAGCAGCACGGTCGGATCGCGCCTCGCGAGCGGGGCCCGCGGCAGGGCGGGCGGGTCGAGCGCCGTCCGCGGCGCCGGGTCGTCAGCGTGTGCGTAGCTCGGCCGGTCCGCGACCCGCAGCCCGGCCCGGCGCAGCAGCGCGTCGTCCGCCAGCAGCGCGGCCGGGGCGAGGGGGCCGACGAGCCGTCCGTCCGCGATCACCACGACCTCGTCCGCGACCTCGAGGCTGCGCAGGTCGTGGGTGGTCATGACCACGCCGCGTCCCGCATCGGCCGCCTCCCGCAGGAGGGCGAGGACGGCCTCGTGCGCGGCGCGGTCCAGGCCGTAGCCGGGCTCGTCGGCCAGGAGCACCGGGCGGTCGGCGAGCAGCATCGCGCCGAAGGAGAGGCGGCGCTGCTGTCCGCCGGAGAGGCGGTAGGGGCTCTGCGCCGCGTGGTCGGCGAGGTCGAGGCGCTCGAGCATCGCGCGCCGCACGTCCTGCGAGGCCCCGCTCGCGGAGAGCTCGTCCTCGACGGTGTCGCCGACGAACTGGGACTCGGGCCGCTGGAAGGCAAGGCCCGCCGCCGCGCCCTCGAGCGTCCCGGCACGCAGGGGGTCCAGCCGGGAGAGGGCGCCGAGGAGCGTGGACTTCCCGGAGCCGTTGCGGCCGACGACCGCGAGCAGACGCCCGGCGCGGATCTCGAGGTCCGCGCCGGTCAGCACGGACCCCTCGCCCCGACCCGTCGGGCCGGGCGGGCCGAGGGTCGCGTCCCGGAGATGCAGCAGCACCTCCGAGCGAGGTGTCGCGGACGCCAGGGGCACGAGGGCGGCGGATCCAGCCGGTTCAGCGGATCCGACGGGCTCGGCCGGCCATGATCCGCCGATCCGCTCCTCGATCTCGCGCGGCAGCCAGCATCCCTGCTCCCGCAGGGCAGGTCCGTGGGCGGTCAGCACCTCCCGCGTCGGCCCGTCGGCGAGCACCCGGCCGGAGCGGTCCAGCGCCACGGTCCGCGCGGGGAGCCCGTCCAGGCCCTGCTCCCCCGCCCATTCGTCCAGGCGGTGCTCGACCAGCAGCAGCGCGCAGCCGGTCTGATCCGTCGCAGCGTCGACGGCGCTCCGCACAGCGGCCACGCCCTCGGCGTCGAGCATGGCGGTGGGCTCGTCGAGCAGGAGCAGCCGGGGCCGCGCGGCGATCGCGGCGGCGAGCGAGGCCCGCTGCAGCTGTCCGCCGGAGAGCGTCGCGGCGGGGTGGTGCGCGAGCTCGCCCACGCCCATCGCGCTGAGCACCTCGTGGACCCGCGGCCCGATCCGCTCCGGAAGCGTGCAGGCGCTCTCGAGCGGGAGCGCGACGTCGTCGGCGATCAGCGGGAGGCAGACCCCGTCGACCGGGTCCTGGCCGAGATGGCCGAGCACGGGTGCGGTCGCGAGGACCCCTCCCGCCACCGGGTCGATCACGCCCGCACCCTCGACGAAGCCATCGGCCGCACCGCCGGCCGTGCCGTCGTGCGGTCCTCCGGCCGTGCCTCCGGCCATGCCGTCGGCCGGGTCCCCGGCCGTGCCGTCGAAAAGACGCACCGTTCCGGTGACCCGACCGCGCTGATGGGACGGGATCGCCCCGGCGAGCACCCGCAGCAGGGTCGACTTGCCCGAGCCGGACGGTCCCAGCAGCAGCACCTGCTCGCCCGCCCGGATCTCCCCGCTCCACGGGCCGACGCCGGCCCCCGAGGGCAGCACCGCCTCGAGCCCCTCGGCCACCAGCACCCGAGGGTCGCCGGCGGGAGCCGGTGCCAGGACCGGGCCATGCTGCTGCGCCGGGGCCTGCAGATGCCCAGGGCCCTGCGCCTGCACCGGGGTCGCTCCCGCGGCGTGCGCCTCAGCGGACACGGCGTTCGGGGATCCGTGCCGCGTCCGCGGCGCCGATCGCGAAGTCGGCGAGCACGCCGGTGCGCTCGAGCGCGCGCACGATCACCCGGGCCAGCAGGCCGCCGAGCACGATCCCGGACAGCACCTGCACGCCGAGCCGGAGCGCGAGCAGGTCCTGGCCGTACCAGCCCATCCGGTACGCGGTCCAGAAGAACACCAGGCCCGCGCCGAGCGCGCCGGAGGCCGCGAACACGCCCCAGCCGAAGCGGCGGTACCGGGTCAGGGCGAAGGGCAGCTCGGAGCCGATCCCCTGCAGCGCCGCGGAGAGCAGCAGCAGGGGGCCGACGGGGCTGCCGAGGAAGACCACCTCGATGACCGCGGCGAGCATCTCGGCGAGGATCCCCACGCCCGGTCGGCGCAGGATCGCGATCGCGACCGGCGCCACCAGCAGCCAGGAGCCGAACACGAGGTGCTGGGCGAGGTCCCCGGCCGGGCCCATCGCGATCGCCAGGCCGTTCCAGGCCTGCACGAACACCCAGTACAGGAACCCGAACACGACGCCGAGCACCACCACGAGCACGAGCTCGCGCAGGCTCAGCGGGGTGCGGCGACGGGACGTGCCGGCAGGGGCGGTCGCGCCGCCGTCGACAGGCGCCGCGGCGGGCGCTGCGGAGTCGTTCGCGGGCGCGGCGGTGTCGTGCTCCTCGGTCATCGCGAGGCCTCCTGGCCCTCGTCGTCGGTGCCTGGTGCGTCGGCGCTCGCCGCGAGCTCCCGCACCTCGTGCGAGGGGCTGTTCAGCGAGAGGGTGAGGTGGCTGGTGACGTGCTGGACGCCGCGGCCGACGAGCAGCCAGCCGGCGAGCGCGGTCGCGATCACGTCGCCGGCGTCGCCCTCGAGCCGGGTGACGAAGTGCTCGGACCCGCGGAAGGTGCCGAGGTCCTTCGCATGGTCGATCGCGGCGTAGATGTCGCGCATGTGGTCGGGGGCGGTGCCGTCGACGGCGACCTCGTCGGCCAGCGGATAGAGCGCCCACTCGGCGCTCGCGAAGCGTCCGGTGCTCCGCGGCTGCGGCACCTCGGTCGCGCGGGGGCCCGCGCCGCCGGGCAGCTCGCAGGCCACCTCGCCGGGGCAGCCGCGCGAGAGCAGCACGGTGAGCGTCGCGTGGTGGCCGGTGCGGGCGAGCGCCTCGGCCAGGTCGATCAGGGCGCGCTGGAGGTGGGTCTCGTGGCCGCCGAGATAGGTCGAGACGTCCCCGGTCTCGTGCACGAGGCCGGTGAGGTCCAGCCGGGAGAGCGCATCGGTGAGGATCCGGGCGTAGTCCTCGCTCATCACGGCGGCGGTGACTCGGGCACCGACCCCGAAGCCGAGCGGGGTCGCGGTCGGGTCGCCGGAGGGGGCGGGCGCGGTGGGGGCGGTGGGCGATGAGGTCACGGTCCATGCCTTTCGTACGGGCACGGGCGCGCGGCGACGATCGCTCGGCGGAGCTCCCTGCGCCGGCATGATCCGGATCAGGTTCTACGGTCGGAGTTCGAGTACTCCCTCTCAGCCCGGCCTGCCGGACTCCCGTGCACGCCCCGCACCCTATCGGTCCCGTCCGGCGCACGCGCCTCGTGTCCGGCGCTGCTGTCAGCGGGTCGTCGGCGGATCCTCGACGAGGGGGACGAAGAGATAGGCGCCGTGCTCGCTCGCGGCGACCTCCTCGCCGTGACGCTCCAGGCGCAGCATCCGCTCGTTCACGGGGATCACCATCACGCCGCCGTCCGCGAGCTGCGCGACGAGGCTCTCCGGCACGGCGTCGGCCTGTGCGGAGACGAGGATCCGGTCGTACGGCGCGTCCTGCGGCGCGCCGAGCACGCCGGGACGCGCGAGACGGATCTCGGCATCCGCCGTCCCCGCGTCGGCTATCCCGGCGAGCGCGGCCCGGGCCGCGCCGATCAGCTCGGCGCGCCGCTCGACGCCGATCACCCTCCCCTGCGGTCCGCACAGCCGGGCCAGCAGCGCCGTCGTCCACCCCGATCCCGCGCCGAGGTCGAGCACTCGCTGCCCCGGTCGCACGTCGAGGAGGGCGAGCATGTTCCGCACCGTCGTGGGCTGGGAGTTCGTCTGGCCGTGGCCGATCGGCAAGGGCCGATCCTCGCCGGCGAGCCGCCGCAGCTCCTCGGGGAGGAACCGTCGCCGGTCGGTCGCCGCGAGCGCCTCCTCGAGGCGGCGCTCGCTCTCGGCCCGGTGCGACATGGCGCCGTCAGCTCCGGGCGACCTCGACGACGCCGTCCTCCGGCCAGTCCCGCACCTCGGTGCCCTCGGGGGCGAGGTTCGTGGCCTGGCGCAGGTAGATCGGTCGTCCGAGGTCGCTCGCGACCGCGTCGTGGACGGGCAGGGCGAGTCGCGGGCCGACGGCGCGGAGGAACTCGATGGTCTCGGACATCTTCGACCAGGGCGCCGTGACGGCGAAGGCGAGGACGTCGATGCCGTGGAACTCGGGGACCGGCTCGAGGGAGTCCCCGGTGATGCCGAGCCGCGGCCCGTCCCCGGCGGACAGGACGATCCCGCAGTTCCCGATCCGCGGGATGTCGGGGTGGATGATCGCATGGCGTCCGCCGACGGCCTCGAGCCGCAGCGACGGGTGGTCGCCGACGGGCGTGAAGCGGTGCGCATCCCCGGCCGCGAGCGCGATCACCCGCTCCTGCGCGACGAGGGGCCCGCCGCTCCCCTCGCCGACGCCGCCGTCGGAGGCATCGGCGGCGGTGAGCATCCGGGCGGTCTCCGGCTCGGCGATCACCTCGGCGTCGGACGCGGCGGCGAGCACCTCGCCCAGCAGCGCGGGGTCGACGTGGTCCGGGTGCTGATGGGTGATCACCACGGCGTCGAGGCTCGCGAGCTGCTCGCCGCCCAGGCCCCGCACCGCGTCGGCGCTGAAGCCGCCCGGATCCACGAGCAGGCGTCGCCCGGCGGTCTCCACGAGCAGGCAGGAATGGACGAGGTGGCGGATCTTCATCGGGTCCTCCCGGGAATCGAGGTCGCGTGCCTCGAACCTAGTCCCCGTCGGCCGGGACGTGCCAGGGCGTCGGGCCGTCCGCTCGTGAGGGCACCGCCGTGGGCGCCCCGTCGGCACGGCCGCGATCCTCGGTACGATGGGGCCCTCGGGCCGCGCCCGAGCACCAGCCCCCGGCACGCCGCCGCGCGCGCCACACGTCCCCTCAGGAGTGCCCCCATGCCACGTGTCGTGGTCCACGTCATGCCGAAGCCGGAGATCCTCGACCCGCAGGGCAAGGCGGTCGCCGCCGCGCTGCCCCGTCTGGGCTTCGAGGGCATCGCCTCGGTGCGCCAGGGCAAGCGGTTCGAGCTCGAGGTCGAGGGCGAGATCACCGACGAGGTGCTCGCCTCCCTGCGCGAGGCCGCCGAGACCCTGCTGTCCAACCCGGTGATCGAGGACGTCGTCTCGATCGACGTGGAGGACCCCTCCGCGAAGGGCGCGGCCTGATGCGCATCGGTGTGGTGACCTTCCCCGGCACGCTCGACGACCGCGACGCGCTGCGCGCCGTGCGGCTCGGCGGCGCCGACCCGGTCGCGCTGTGGCACGGCGACGACTCGCTGCACGAGGTCGACGCGGTCGTGCTGCCCGGCGGCTTCTCCTACGGCGACTACCTGCGCGCGGGGGCGATCAGCCGCTTCGCCCCTGTGATGGACAAGGTGGTCGACGCCGCGAACGGCGGCATGCCGGTGCTCGGCATCTGCAACGGCTTCCAGATCCTCTGCGAGACGCATCTGCTGCCCGGCGCGATGATCAAGAACGCGCACCGCGCGTTCATCTGCCGCGACCAGCCGCTGGCCGTGGAGAACAACCGCACCGCCTGGACTTCCGGCTACGAGGCCGGCCAGGTCATCCGGGTGCCGCTGAAGAACCAGGACGGCCAGTACGTGGCCGACGAGCGCACCCTGGCCCAGCTCGAGGACGAGGGCCGTGTGGTCTTCCGCTACGCCGCCGGCGCCACCCACGGCCCGGCCGGCTTCGAGCAGAACCCCAACGGATCCCGCCACGACATCGCGGGCGTCACCAACGCCGCGGGCAACGTCGTGGGCCTCATGCCGCACCCGGAGCACGCGGTCGAGCCCGGCTTCGGGCCCGACGAGCCCGGCGCGGGCACCCGCACCGGCACCGACGGACTGACCATGTTCAGCTCGGTGCTGCGCAGCATGGTGGCCTGAGCGGCGACATCGCCACGCCGGCCCGGGTCGGCGCATGAGATGAGAAGGGCGGGACCGTTCGGTCCCGCCCTTCTCGTCATCCCTCGCGGACTCCGCTGCAGCGCGCGGCGAACCGGCCCCGAGGCCCCGTCACCGAGCCTCCTCCCCCGGATCGGCCCGCGTCGTCAGGCCCTGACCGCGCTCAGCACCGTGAAGCGGCGGTCGCGGGCGCGCTGGCGGACCGCACCGACGCGGGCCTCGAGCTCGGGCCGGTAGCGCAGGTGGGAGTTGTGCACGAACCACAGCTGCCCGCCGGGACGCAGCACGCGGGCCGCGGCGTCGAGGAGGCCCTGGACGAGCGTCGCGTCGACCACGGTGCCGTCGTGGAAGGGCGGGTTCAGCAGCACCAGGTCGGCGCTCGCCTCCTCGCACCGGGAGAGCGAGACGTCCCAGGTCACCTCCACCCCTTCGCGGTCCAGTCCGGAGGCGGAGAGGGTCGCGCGGGTCGAGGCGACCGCGTCGGCGTCGTCGTCGCTGCCGAGCACCCGCATCCCCGGCAGCGCGGCGGCGAGATAGGCGGTGAGCAGACCGTTGCCGCAGCCGAGGTCCACCGCGAGGGGCAGGTCGCCGGCGCCCCCGTCCGCGCGGGCCATCGCGTTCTCCCCGGCTCCGTCCTCTGCGGCGGCGCCGGACCGCTCGTCTCCCGTCGCGAGCTCCCCGCCGACGACCGCTCGATCGAGCGCCTCGAGCAGCAGGAGGGAGCCGGCGTCGGCCCGGGCCCCGCCGAACACGCCGCCGAGACCGCGCAGCGCGAGCGCCTGCTCCTGACCGCGCACCGCGATGCGCACCTCACCGGTCGCGGGCTGCGCGGCGTCGACGTCGGCGCGCGGGCCGGAGGCGACGAGTGCGCGGGACTTGCCCAGTCCGCGCGAGCCGCGCACCTCGGAGAACACGGCGGCGAGGGTGCCGTTCTGGGAATGGGTCATGTGCTTGACGCGGCCGCCGGCGACGAGGGTGAGGTCGTCCCGCCCGCTGCGCTCCGCGACGACCGCGAGGCGTCGGGCGAGGTCCTCGAGCGCGGCGAGGGACTTCGGCAGACGGGCCAGCGCGAGATGCGCCTCGGCCCCGGCCGCGAACTCCTCGAGCGGGGCGGGCTCCGCATCCGTCGGCAGCACGAGGCGCCCGGCCTCGAGCGGACCGGGCAGCAGCGCGGCGAGCGCGTCCGTCTCCGCGCGGGAGCTGGTCCAGGACAGGACCCGCGCGCCGGGGTGGTCGGCGACGAGCTCGAGCGCCTCGGCGGTCAGCACACCGGTCGCATCCCCGATGACGAGCAGGTCACAGGGGCAGCCGATCTCGCCATGCTCCTGGGCGGCGCGCAGGATCACCCGCTCTGTCTGGTCGGGGGCGGGGAGCTCGCCGGTCGGCTCGGGCTGGGCAGCGGTGCTGGTCATGGGGTCTCTCGTGCAGTGGGATGGAGGGCAGGAATGTCGGGTGCACGGCGGGCCGTGCGGCGTTCCTCGGAGGCGCGGGCGCGGCCCATGCGACGAACTCAGGCGGGCATGCCTCGCCGTCCGCGCGAGCGCAGGCGCCCGCCGGGCAGCCTCGGGGCGGGCAGCGCGGCGGGGGTGTGCGGGGCGAAGGGGCCGAACTGCTCGTCGTCCTCGGCGAGTCCCCCGCGCCCACGGGCGCTCTGCGCGATCGGGGCGTGCTCGAGCGCGAGCTCGACGCCGATCTCGGCCTGGTAGCGGGCGCGGAACGCCTCGATCTCCTCGTGGGAGCGGCCCACGAAGTTCCACCACATGATGATGTCCTCGCCAAGGGGCTCGCCGGAGAGCAGCATCAGGCGGAGGTCCTCGTCGCCGGTCACCTCGATCTCGAGGTGGTCGACGGCGTCGGGCAGGACCATCAGCTCGCGCGGCGCGACATCGGCGCGCAGCGACCGGGCCGACGGCTCGTCGCCCGTCCCGCCCGTCGCAGGTCCCGTCCCGCGGGCCGTCGTGAGCCGCGCGGTGGCGCGGTCCACGAGCACGCCGTGCTCGTGGCCCGGATCGAGGTCGAGCCGCAGCGTGCTCCCGGCGCGCAGCTCGAGCTGGGCCATGCCGAGGTCCGTGTCGGTGACGACGGGGCTCGCGTCCTCGAGCAGGTCCCCGTCGCCGTCCACGCCGTGCAGCGTCCCGAGGCCCACGCGGGCGCGGGCCGTGCCGGTCGCGACCTCCGTCGGGGTGTGGACGAGGAACTCCTGCTCGCGGAAGCGGGTCCGGTCCGGCAGGGCGTACCAGAGCTGGACGCCGTGCAGCACGGTGGTGTCGTTCGCGGAGAACTCCGAGTGGGTGATGCCGGAGCCGGCGACCATGAGGTCCACGTCGCCGGGCCGCACCAGGGCGTGACTGCCGATCGAGTCGCGGTGGGTGATCGCCCCGTCGAACAGCCAGGACACGGTCGCGAGCCCGGTGTGCGGGTGGCGGGCCACGCGCATCCCGTCGGTCGCGGAGACGTCGTCGGGACCGAAGTGGTCCACGAAGCACCAGGCGCCGATGAGGGAGGTGCGCCGGGCGGGCAGGGTGCGGTGCACGGTCATGCCGCGCGGTCCGCCGAGCGGGACCTCACGCGGCTCCAGCAGCACGAAGTCCTCGAAGGTGGTCATGGTCCGAGTCTAGGCGGCGGGCCGGTCCGTGCAGCCGGTCCCGTCCCCGCCGTCGACCGCCCCTACTCTGTGTCCGTGTCGCTGCCGACCTCGCCCGCCGTCCGTCTGCTCGAGTCCGCGATCGATGCGGGCACCGTGCCCGGCGGGATCATCGCCCACGGGCGGGATCCCGAGCCCATCGCCCGCGGGCGGCTCTCCCCGCGCGGACCGGGCGACTCCGACGCCCCCGCGTTCCCGGCCGACGCGATCGTGCGCATCCAGTCGATGACCAAGGCGATCCAGGCCGTCGCGGCGCTGCGCCTCGTCGAACGCGGCGTGCTCGCGCTGGATTCGCCTGTCGACCTGTGGCTGCCCGAGCTCGCCGCTCCGCGCGTGCTCCCCCGCCCCGATGCGGCGCTCGACCAGGCCGTCCCCTCCCCCGCCGAGATCACGCTCCGCCATCTGCTGACCTGCACGTCCGGGCTCGGGATCGCGACCGCGGCGGGTCCGCTGCAGCGGGCGATGGCGGAGGCCGGCCTCGAGGCGGGCTCGGCGTCGTGGACCCTCGGGGCCGACGAATGGCTCGCGGCGCTCGGCGCGCTGCCGCTGGCGGGCGAGCCGGGTCGGGTGTGGCGGTATCACCACTCCTTCTCGGTGCTGGGGATCCTGCTCTCCCGCGCGGCCGGCAGGTCCCTCGAGGAGCATCTGCGCGCGGACCTGTTCGAGCCGCTCGGGATGGTCGATACCGGGTCCTTCGTGCCCCTCTCGCAGCGGCACCGTCTGCCGCCGGCCTTCTCGGTCGAGGACGGGCAGCTGGTGGAGGCGGAGCCGGCCGGGGGCGGGCCGCTGGTCGGCGAGCCGTCGCTCGACGTCTCCCACGGCGAGCTCGTCTCGACCGCGGCGGACTACCTGCGCTTCCCGCGCGCGCTGCGGGACGGGGAGCTGCTCTCCCCGGAGCACCTCGCGATGATGACGACCGATCAGGTGCCCTCGTCCGTCAAGCAGCCCGACTCGTTCTACCCCGGCTTCTGGGACGGGACGGGCTGGGGCTTCGGGGTCAGCGCCGGCACCGGAGGGGAGCATCGAGGCCGCTGGGGCTGGTCCGGCGGGTACGGCACGGACTTCTCCGTCGACGCCGACGGGACGATCGGGCTGCTGCTCGCGCAGGTCGAGATCGGCGAGCACCTCATGCCGCTGCTCGAGGCGTTCCAGGACCTGCCGACGCCGGCGGGCTGAGACGGGCCCGACCTCTCGCCCTCAGCTCAGCCCTCCCGCGCCTCCAGCTCCGCGATCAGCCGCGCCGGGGCGACGGTGCGATAGGACTCCTCGATCAGCTCGGCGAGCTCGACGAGGTCGGTCGCCTCGTCCAGGTCGATGCCGAGCCAGCCCGACGGCCCGAGATAGGCGGGCACGTAGCTGCGGGGCTCCTCGGCGAGCGCGGCCCGTTCCCGGGGCGGGAGGTGCAGCATCACGGACTGCTCATGAGGAACCCATTCCCCGTCGACCTTGAGTGATCCGCCGTAGTAGCAGTGCACCTTCACGGTGTGGAAGGCGGGCCGGCCATGGCTGATCTTCTCCTTCGCCCCGGGCAGGGCGAGGGCGATCTCCCGGACGCGCTCGAGCCACGGATCGTCGTCGTCGAACATCTGCGGATGCGCCATGACTCGATCCTCCGCCCTGCTGCGGCCCGAGGGAAGGGATTCCGGAAGCGGCCTCTGTCGCGCCGGGGAGCATGGTGGGATGGGTGCATGGACACCGTCCCCTTCGTCGTCCTCCTGCTCGTGGCGCTGATCGATCTCGTCCTCGCGGCCTGGTTCATCGGCCAGGGTCTGCGTGCCGGGGCGAACTCGGCCGAGGGCCGGCCCCGACTGCTGGTGGGGAGCATGCTGATCCCGGGCGCGCTCCTCATCACCGTCCTCGCGTTCGTCCTGTTCGGTCCGCTGGGCTGACGTATTCCAGCGCCCCGAGAGCCCGGCGCTCTCCGCTTGTCGCACGATACGAGCGTCACCGGTCCGAGCCCGCGCCGACGGGAGGTGCCGGCCGTCTCGTCCCGGTCGGCGGCCGGATCACGAGCGTCCGTGCCTCCGTAGGCTGACCCCATGGCACTCCCCCTCCTGGTCGACTGCGACACCGGCATCGACGACGCGATCGCCCTGACCTATCTCGCCTGCCGTGACGACGCGGAGATCACCGGGATCGTCTCGACCGGCGGGAACGTCCCGGCCGCGACCGTGCACCGCAACAACCTCGCGCTCTCGGAGCTGCTCGGCCTGGACGCACCGGTCGCCCTCGGCGCGGACCGTCCGCTGGTCGAGCCGCCGATGTTCGCCGACGACACCCACGGCCCGGGCGGGCTCGGCCACGCCGTGCTGCCCGGCGCCTCCCGCGACGGGGATCCCCGCTCCGGTGCTCAGCTGTGGGTCGACCTCGCGCGGGAGCGGCCCGGGGAGCTCGTCGGCCTGGTGCTCGGACCGCACACGAACCTTGCTCACGCCCTCGAGATCGAGCCGGAGCTGCCGCGGCTGCTGCGCCGGCTGCACGTGATGGGCGGTGCGATCAACCATCGCGGCAACACCGGTGCGACCAGCGAGTGGAACATCGCGGTGGACCCGGAGGCGGCGCAGCGCGTGCTCGCGGCCTTCGCCTCGGCGCCGCTGCTGCCGGTGCTGGGCGCGCTGCAGGCGACCGAGCAGATCGTCTTCACGGGGGCGGAGCTCGAGCGGCTCGAGGCCCTCGCCGCCCGCTCGACGCATCCGGTCGCGCGGATCCTCGCCGATGCGGTGCGGTTCTACTTCGAGTTCCATCAGGCCGACGGCTTCGGCTGGACCGCGCACGTGCACGATCCGCTGGTCACCGCCCATGCCCTGACCGGCGAGTTCGCGAGCACTCGGCCGCTCCCCGTGGACGTCGAGCTCGCAGGGACGCTCACCCGCGGTCAGACCGTCGGCGACGAGCTGGGGCGATGGGGTCGGGGACCGACGGTGGAGCTGCTGGACGAGGTCCGGCCCGCCGAGTTCGTCGAGCACCTGCTGGAGACGCTCGAGGCCGGGCTGGGCTGAAGGTGCCGATGGCTCGGTCTCAGGCCGCGTCCTGCTCCGGTGGCCGTGCGCGTGAGCCAGTGGGCGGCAGGACCACGAGGTAGTCCACCCGGGCCGCTCTTCTCCCTGCGGGAGGATGCGGCCGCACTGTGCCCCCAGGTCGCGACGTCGCGGGCTCTGCGTCGGGAGCGGGCCCTTCGCCGAGAGGCCGCGCGTCCTCGGGGTGCACCTCGGCAGCCTGCACCTCGCCGTCCTCCTCCACTGCACGAAGCTCCGGCAGCGCGAAGCGTCGGTGCATCGGGGGGAGCACGTCATGGTCAGGGCCCGCAGCGCCGCCCTCGCGGACATCCGGAGCAGGCTGCGTCGTGCCCGCCTTCCGCAGGGCCGTGCCGACGGGGTCGAAGTTCACGCCGCGCCGCCTTGCGGTCTGTCCATAGCGGGTCGTCCATTCGACGGTGCGTCGTGTGCCGTCCTCGTCGGTGACCACTCGGGCTGTCGCGCCCGCGGCTTCCTTCTGGTTGTCGGCGGCGCAGAGCCCGTTGCCGTTGTCGCGGCTCGTCGGCCCGCCCTGCGACCAGGGGACGATGTGGTCGATCTGCCGGATGCTCGCATCGCAGTGCGGAGCCCGGCAGGTCTGGTGCGCGTAGCGGAGGAGGCGGCCGAGGCCGGCGGGGAACGCCCGCGCCCGGGACTCCACGGCGACGAGCTGCCCGTCCTCCGCGTCCTGGAGGAGCTTCCGCAGGGCGAGGACGACCTCGGGGTCCGGGTGCTCGAGCGCGCGGAGCATCTCCTCCCGGATGTGCTCGTACGGGACCGCACCGAGGCCCTCCACGGTCGCGGCGTCGGCATGGCCGGGCGCGAGCAGGGAGCGGTCGGTGATGATCACGCCGATGTCGACCACGGGCAGCTCGCCTCCCTCGCCGCGGCCGAGGACCGTGTCGGCGAGGAGATCGGCCATGATCTGCTGGTGACCGCGCCGGTCGCCGTCGGCCCGCGACCGCTCGGCGGCCACCGACAGCGTCTTGCGGATCCGCGCGGCGTCGAGGCCGGGCAGATGCGCGGTCAGGGTCGCCATGCCGTGCCGTCCGCGGCGCACGGTGACGCTGCGCTCCCGGCGCGCCACGCGATGACGCGCGGCCGCACCCTCGGGGTCCAGCGCGTGGAGGATCCTCGCGGCCTCGTCACCCCATTCCCCCGGTCCGCAGTCCTCGAGGTCCGCGAGATGCGCGCCGAGGATCCGGTCCACCTGCTCCCGCTGCGCGGGCGTCGCCGGCCCCATCGCCCGCCCGACCTGGTGACCTGCGGCGGGCATCGCCCGTCCCTGGGCGAGGGCCCGGAGCACGCGGGGCATCGAGTGGACGAGCCGCCTGCACGAGGACATGCTCTGCCCTGCGGACGATGTGGACTTCTTCAGCGCCGCAGCGGCCTCCGCACGAGCGACCCTCTGCGCCTGCCGGGGCGTCTCCCCGCGCTCGAGGCTGTCGGCGGCAACCGCCGCCTCGAGGCGGACGAGGGCACGCGCCTCGATCGCCGCCACCGCGCCGGAGAGCTTCCGCAGCTCCGTCAGCAGGGCGATCGTCCGCTGCGCGTCGAGCGCCTCGAGATCGGCCGATCCCCGCTCCCCGAGCCGTGCGAGAGCCGCCTTGGTCGCGACGACGTCGATGCCGTCGACGACGAGCTCCTCGACCCCCGCGAGGAGGCTCGGCGCGCCAACGGGCCGACGGGACTCCCCGTCGGACTCCGGAGGCTCCACGGCCCCGCCGCGCGAATCGAAAGACATGCCTGTATTTTCGCAGGCCTGTTCGACGACCGGAAGAGCTGCGCCATCACTACTGATCAGCAGTCCGAAATTGTGGACAACCATCCTGTGTGGAGGAGACGTGACGCTCACGCACCTCACGGCCATGGGGCCGGTCGCCGCGATCCACCGGAGGGAATGGGCGTCGCCGGCTCCACACCGTTTCGAACACCGCCTGGCTCCTGTTCGCGTCGTCGACCGATCACCGCTCGAAGAATCAGCAGGAGCAGCAGGAGCACCGACAGCGAGAGCGGCGGCGGTCGACGGGAGCATCCCGTCGACCACCGCCGCTGCAGACCCCGAGGCCGAGGTCTCCGGTCCCTCAGGGGCTCACCCCCGCCCTGCCCACCGCTCGTACGATGAGCGGCGAGGACACCGCCGGGACCGTCCCGACCCCGTCCCGTCTACCGCCCGAGCGTCGTCACCTCGACCTCGAAGCAGCGCCGCGGCCCCTTCTCCCCGCGGGCGGGCTTCCAGCCCACGCACCGCGCGGTCCCGGCCGATGGATCGTCCTCGAAGGCGACGAGCACGGAGCCGGGCAGCGTGACCGGGGCGTCGAAGGTGACGTCCCAGCGCAGCGGCTTCGACAGGTCCACCCTCGCCTCGGTGAAGGCGCGCGAGGCGGTGTACATCCCGTGCGCGATCGCCGAGGGGAAGCCGAAGGCCTTCGCGGTGACGGCGGAGAGGTGGATCGGGTTCACGTCGCCGGAGACCGCGCCGTAGCGCCGTCCGGTGTCCGCACCGAGCACCCAGCGGCCCGTCGGCTGCGGCGGTTCGAAGTCGCGCCTCGACCGCCCGCCGTCCGACGTCGCGGCGTCCGCCCCCGTCTCCCCGGCGCTCGCGGCCGACGACGCGGCACCCGAGGGCACGGCACCGGAGGACGGGGCACTGGAAGACGCAGCGCTGGAGGACGCGGCGCTGGACGGCGCCGTGCCCGAGGGCTCCGCCGCGGCCGGCTTCCCGCCCTTGACGAGATAGGTGGAGACGTCGGTGGCGATGATCTCGCCGTCCTCGCCGAGGATCGTCGAGACCGCCTCGAAGGTGCGGCCCTTGCGGTGCGGGCGCAGGTCCCGCACCCGGCACTCGACATCCACGAGGTCCCCCACCTTCACGGGCCGGTGCTGGAGCACCTGGTTGCGCAGGTGCACGAGGCCCAGCAGCGGGAAGGGGAAGTCGCGCCGGGCCATGAGCGCGAGCGAGACGGGGAAGGCGAGCACGTGCAGCACCCCGGGGTGGACCAGGTCCGTCGCGGGACCGCCCATCAGGTGGTCGAAGTCGCGGGCGCGCTCGGCGTCGATCCGCACCTTCCTCACCCGGTAGGTGATGTTCGGCAGCGTCTCCGCGCCGCCGCCCGCGCCGCCCTCTCCACCCTTCCCGCGCCTCCCTCCGAGACGGGAGCGGGGGTCGAGCGCGGCGGCGTAGATCGCGGGGAACGAGGGGACGTCGGAGAGGTCCTTCACCTGCTCCGGCGCGCGCCCGGCGTGCGCCGCGGCGCCCTGCCCCGCCCTCACTTGCCCACCATGTTCTGGCCGCACACGCGCAGGGTCTCGCCCTGCACGCCCCCGGCCTCGTCGCTCGCGAGGAAGGCGATCGCCTCGGCCACGTCGACGGGCAGGCCGCCCTGCTGCAGCGAGTTCACGCGCCGCGCGACCTCGCGGGTCAGCGGCGGCATCTTCGCCGTCATCTCGGTCTCGATGAAGCCGGGCGCGACCGCGTTCGCGGTGCCGCCGAGCGGGGCGAGACGTCCCGAGAGCGCGTCGACGAAGGCCATGACACCCGCCTTGGACGCGGCGTAGTTGGTCTGGCCACGGTTGCCGGCGATGCCGCTGGTGGAGGCGAGCGAGACGACGCGCGGCTGCGCACCGAGCACGTCCCCGGCCTCGAGCAGCGCCTCGGTGAGCGCGATCTGACTGGTGATGTTCACGGCGAGCACGGGGTCCCAGCGGTCCGGGGTCATGTTGGCGAACAGCTTGTCCCGGGTGATGCCGGCGTTGAGCACCAGCACGTCGAGGGTCAGCCCCTTCTCTCGCAGGAACTCGACCACACGGCGCCCGGCGTCGGCGGAGGTGACGTCGAGCTGGAGCGGGATCGCGCGCAGCTCGTTGGCCAGGCGTGCGAGCTCGGTGCCCGCACCGGGGACGTCGAGCACCACGAGCCTCGCGCCGTCGGCCGCGAGGGTGCGGGCGATCGCCGCGCCGATGCCGCGCGCGGCCCCGGTGACCAGCGCCGTGCGCCCGGCGAGCGGGAGCGAGGCGTTCTCGGTCGTGCTGCCCGCCTCGGTGGAGACGGTCAGCAGCTGACCGGTGATGAAGGCGCTGCGGGCAGAGAGGAAGAAGCGCAGCGCGCCGACGGCGCCGGGGGCGTCGACCCCGACCCCGTCGGCCAGCAGGATGCCGTTGGTGGTCGCGCCGCCGCGCATCTCGTGCGCGACCGAGCGCAGGAACCCCTCGACCCCGCCGCGGGCGGCGTCGCGCGCGGGCTCCTCGCCCGTCGCCGGGCGGGAGATCGTCACCAGGCGCGCGCCCGGTGCGAGGGAGCGCATCGCCCCGGCGAGAGGGAGCAGCAGCGGCCCGAGCTCCGCGGGCGCGGAGAGCTCGTCGGCCACGACGATCACCGAGCCGATCGAACGCAGGCCCTCGACGCGGCGGCGCACGTCGGCGCCGTCCTCGAGGAGTCGGTGGGCGACCGCGTCCGCGCCGGCGGAGGCGCCGAGCACGACGACGGGGCCGAGCACGGGCGCCGGGCGGTCCTTCCGGCGCAGGAGCCGGGAGGGGCGGGGCAGGCCCAGCAGCTTGGCGAGCATGCCGCCGGGGGCGGAGCGGATGAAGCGGGTGTAGGCGTCGGCCATGGGGACCTCCGTGAAGAGTCGGGGTGTCAGTCGGTGACGGACTCGAGCAGCATGACCGTGCCCTGGCCGGCGGCGGCGCAGACCGAGATCAGGCCGCGCTGGACCCGGCCGGTCTCCCTCGCACGCTCGTGCAGGAGCTTGGCGAGCGTGGCGACGAGGCGGCCGCCGGTCGCGGCGAAGGGGTGCCCGGCGGCGAGGGAGGAGCCGGTGATGTTCAGCCGCGAGCGGTCGATCGCGCCGAGCGGCGCGGAGCGGCCCAGGCGTTCGCGGCAGAACTCCTCGGACTCCCAGGCCTTGAGCGTGGTCAGCACGGTGGAGGCGAAGGCCTCGTGGATCTCGTAGAGGTCGAGGTCCTGCAGGGCCAGGCCGTTGGCGTCCAGCAGCTCGGGGACCGCGTAGGCGGGGGCCATGAGCAGGCCCTCGTCGCCGTGGGCGAAGTCGACGGCGGCGCTGCGCGCGTCGACCACGCGGGCGAGCGGGGTGAGGCCGCGCTCGGCGGCCCACTCGGCGCTGCCCAGCAGCACGGAGGAGGCGCCGTCGGAGAGCGGGGTGGAGTTGCCGGCGGTCATCGTCGGCTCTGCGACCTGCGGCGACTTCACGCCGAAGACGGGCTTGAGGGTGCCGAGCTTCTCCAGGGTCGAGTCGGCACGCAGGTTCTGGTCGCGGGCGAGGCCGCGGTAGCCCGTGACGAGGTCGTCGAGGAACCCGGCGTCGTAGGCGGCGGCGAGGTTCTTGTGGGAGGCGAGCGCGAGCTCGTCCTGGGCCTCGCGGGTGATGCCCCACTGCGCGGTGGTCAGCGCCTGGTGCTCGCCCATGGACAGGCCCGTGCGGGGCTCGCCGTTGCGGGGCGGGACCGGGGCGAGGTCCGCGGGGCGGATCGCGGTGAGCGCCTTGACGCGCTGCATCGCGGTCCTCGCGGCGAAGGCGCGGTGGAGGATGCGGCGCAGGCGCGGGGTGACCTCGATCGGCGAGTCGGAGGCGGAGTCGACGCCGCACGCGATCGCGGAGTCGATCTGGCCCAGGCGGATCCGGTTGGAGACGTGCAGGACGGTCTCGAGGCTGGTCGCGCAGGCCTTGGACATGTCGACGGCGGGGGTGCGGGGGTCCAGCGGCGTGCCCAGCGCGCTCTCGCGGGTGAGGTTGAGGTCGCCGGCGAGCTTCAGCACGGCGCCGCCGGCGACCTCGCCGAGCTTCTCGCCCTGGAGCGAGTAGCGGGCGACAAGGCCCTCGAGCGCGGCCGTGAGCAGGTCCTGGTTGGAGATCCCGGCGTAGGGCCCGCCGGAGCGGGCGAACGGGATCCGGTTGCCGCCGAGGATCAGCGCATCGCGCGGGGAGTCGGTGGGGGTCACTGTGGGGCACCTCTTCGTGGTCACGGGGACGGATCGTCGGGAAGGACTTTACATAGAACCGTCGGTACTTGATACCCTAGGTTCTGTGAATGCGACGACGCAAGCCCCCGTGGACGGGCGCTCGGCCCGCTGGGCCCAGCACCGAGAGCAGCGACGTACTGAGCTGCTGGACGTGGCCCGGCACCTGATCCACGAGCGCGGCCCCGACGTGACGATGGAGGACATCGCCGCGGCCTCGGGCACCTCGAAGTCCATCGTCTACCGGTACTTCGAGGACAAGTCCCACCTCCAGCGCGACCTGGGCCGCAGCATCCTCCAGGCGATGCACGACAAGCTGCTCGCGGAGATGCGCGTGCTCGAGGAGCGGATGGGCCGCGAGCCCGCGCCCGAGGAGCGCATCCACGCGATGATCCGCGCCTACGTCGGGACCGCGCAGCGCTCCCCCGGCGTGTACCGCTTCGTCACCCGCCCCAGCGACGGGCTGAACCACTTCCTCGACTCCGTGACCCGCATCATCACGACCTTCCTCCCCGCTGGGACCCCCTCGCCGCAGATCTGGGCGACCGGCGCGGTGGGCTTCGTCGAACGGGCCGTGGACACCTGGATGAACGAACTCGAGGCCCCCGACGGCGCCTCGACCACCCTCACCTCCGATCAGCTCGTGACCCGCCTGGTCACCTGGCTCATGAAGGGACTGCACGCATGACCGCCGAGACCTCCACCACCGCATCCGCCCCCGCGCCCACCGCCGCGAGAGGCACCGACGCCGCCGCGAGCCCCACGCCGACCGGCCCGATCCCGGTCCCCGCCGACGGCAGCCCCCGCCTCGACGTCGAGATGGTCTCCGCGGCGCTGCTGGGCCGCTGGGCCGACGCTCGGCGCGACGCCCGCGAGCGGGCGGCCCGCCCCGAGATGCACCGCCCGATGGACGCGAGCGTCGCCGAGCACCGGGAGCGGGTCTTCGGCCAGCTCCGGACCCTCGCCGACGAAGAGGTCTCGCTGCCGATGCTCCCCGAGCACCTCGGCGGCCCGAACGACAACGGCGCCAACGTCGCCGCCTTCGAGGAGCTGGTCGTCGCCGACCCGTCCCTCCAGATCAAGGCCGGCGTCCAGTGGGGGCTGTTCACCTCCGCGATCGTGCAGCTGGGCGACGAGGAGCAGCAGAAGGCCTGGGTGCCGGGCGCCATGAACCTCGAGACCCCCGGCGCTTTCGCGATGACCGAGATCGGGCACGGCTCCGACGTGCAGTCCCTCGCGACCACGGCGACCTTCGACCCCGAGGGCGGCGAGGACGGCGAGTGGGTCATCAACACCCCCTTCCGCGCCGCGTGGAAGGACTACCTCGGCAACGCCGCGATCCACGCGAGGGCCGCCACGGTCTTCGCGCGCCTGATCACGAACGGCATCGACCACGGCGTGCACTGCTTCTACGTGCCGGTGCGCGATGCGCAGGGGAACCTCCTGCCCGGCGTGCAGAGCGAGGACGACGGCGAGAAGGGCGGCCTGAACGGCATCGACAACGGTCGCCTCGCCTTCGACCACGTGCGCGTCCCGCGCCGCAACCTGCTGAACCGCTACGGGGACGTCGCCGCCGACGGCACCTACTCCTCCCCCATCGACTCCCCCGGGCGGCGCTTCTTCACGATGATCGGCACGCTCGTGCAGGGCCGCGTCTCACTCGACGGCTCCGCGATCCGCGCCTCGCAGCTCGCGCTGCACATCGCGATCACCTACGCCACCCAGCGCCGCCAGTTCACCGCCGCCGACCCGACGCGCGAGACCGTGCTGATGGACTACCAGGCGCATCTGCACCGCCTGCTGCCGAAGCTCGCCGCGACCTACGCGGGCGCCTTCGCGCACGAGCAGCTGCTGCAGGCCTTCGACGACGTGTTCTCCGGCCGCGGCGACACCCCCGAGGGCCGCGAGGACCTCGAGACCCTGGCCGCGACGCTCAAGCCGACCTCCACCTGGCTCGCCCTGGACACCATCCAGGAGTGCCGCGAGGCCTGCGGCGGCTCCGGCTTCATGGCCGAGAACCAGCTCGTCGGGCTCCACCAGGACCTCGACGTGTACGCGACCTTCGAGGGCGACAACACGATCCTGCTGCAGCTGGTCGCCAAGCGGCTGCTGTCGGACTACACCTCCGAGCTGAAGAACGTGGACCGCGCCGGGATCGGCCGTTTCATCGCCCAGCGCGCCGAGGTGCTCGCCAAGCGCCACACCCCCTGGGCCCGCCTCGGCCAGAGCGTGAGCGACCGCGGCAACGCGCGCCGCGCCTTCGACTCGATGCGCAGCGCCGAGTTCCAGGAGGAGATGCTCGCCGACCGCGCCAGGGTCAAGGTCGAGGAGGTCGCCCTCGCCCTGCGCAGTACCGCGAGGATGAGCCCAGCCGACGCCGCCGCCGAGGTCAACAAGCACCAGGTCGAGATGCTCGACGCGGCCCGCGCCCATGCGGACCTCGTGCGCTGGCGCGCCTTCACCGCCGGGATCGAGGCACTCGAGGGCTCGGGCGCTGAGGGGTCCAGGGCCGTGCTCACCGACGTGCGGGACCTGTTCGGCCTCACCGCGATCAACGACGACCTCGCCTGGTTCCTGCTCTCGGGCATGATCTCCACCCAGCGCGGCCGTCAGATCGAGGGGGACCTGCGCCGACTGCTGTGGCGCCTGCGCCCGCACGTGCTCGACCTCGTCGCGGCCTTCGACATCCGCCCGGGCCACGTTCGCGCGCCGATCGCGCTCGGCGGGGAGCAGGAGCGCCAGGACGAGGCCGCCGCGTACTTCCGCGCGCAGCGGGCGAGCAGCGACGCGCCCGTGAGCGAGAAGGCGCTGCGCGATGCGGAGAAGCGGGCGCGCCGCGCGCAGGGGAAGAAGGGCTCCTCGCGCTGACGGTCCGAGCGCTGACGGTCCGAGCACCGAGCGCCTGAGCAGCACGGACCGGGAGAGCGGCCGACGGGACGAGGTCCCCGTCGGCCGGTCTTCCCGTGCGCGCCGTCCCGCCGGATGCCGTTCCGGTCCCACTCCCGGTCTCAGCGCTCGCCCCGGGCGCACCTGCCGTCCGTGTCGCTCGTAGACTGGGGGCACCCTGCGCCGGGCCGCGAGGCCCGCCGCTCCCCCAGCCCTCGTGACGAACGGACCCGACCCCGCGATGACCGCTGAGACCACTCCCACCTCCCCCCACGGCCACGCCGCGGAGTCCGACACCGTCGAGAACGCCTCCGCGACGCCGGACCAGGTGCAGCCCTATGCGGAGCTCGGGCTGAAGGACGACGAGTACGCGAGCATCCGCGAGATCCTGGGCCGCCGCCCCACCAACGCCGAGCTCGCCATGTACTCGGTCATGTGGTCCGAGCACTGCTCCTACAAGTCCTCGAAGAAGCACCTGCGCACCTTCGGGAAGCACACCACCGACGCGATGCGCGAGAAGCTGCTGGTGGGCATGGGCGAGGACGCCGGCGTCGTCGACATCGGTGACGGCTGGGCGGTGACCTTCAAGGTCGAGTCCCACAACCACCCCTCCTACGTCGAGCCGTACCAGGGCGCCGCGACCGGAGTGGGCGGCATCGTGCGCGACATCATCTCGATGGGCGCCCGGCCCGTCGCGGTCATGGACCAGCTGCGCTTCGGCGCGATCGACCACCCCGACACCGCCCGGGTGGTCCACGGCGTGGTCGCCGGCGTGGGCGGCTACGGCAACTCCCTCGGCCTGCCGAACATCGGCGGCGAGACCGTCTTCGACGCCTCTTACCAGACCAACCCGCTGGTCAACGCGCTCGCGGTGGGCATGATGCGCCACGAGGACATCCGCTCCGGCGCCGCGACCGGCGCAGGCAACAAGGTGGTCCTCTTCGGCGCCCGCACCGGCGGGGACGGCATCGGCGGTGCTTCCATCCTCGCCTCGGAGACCTTCGAGGAGGACGGGCCGCTGAAGCGCCCGAGCGTCCAGGTGGGCGACCCCTTCATGGAGAAGGTCCTCATCGAGTGCTGCCTCGAGCTGTACGCGGCCGGCACCGTCGCGGCCATCCAGGACCTCGGCGCCGCGGGCATCTCCTGCGCCACCTCCGAGCTCGCCGCCAACGGCGGCTCCGGCATGCACATCCACCTCGAGGAGGTGCTGCTGCGCGACCCGACCCTCACCGCCGGCGAGATCCTCATGAGCGAGTCGCAGGAGCGCATGATGGCGGTCGTCCCGCCGGAGAAGCTCGAGGAGTTCCAGGCGATCGCCGCGAAGTGGGACGTCGAGGCCGCCGTGATCGGCGAGGTCACCGGCGACGGCCGTCTCACCATCGACCACCACGGCGAGCGGATCGTGGACGTGGACCCGGCGACCGTCGCGATCGACTCCCCCGTCTACGACCGTCCCTACGCCCGTCCCGACTGGCAGGACGCCCTCCAGGCCGACCGCGCCGAGGCCCTCCCCCGCCCCGAGGGCGCCGAGGAGATCTCCTCGCAGATCCGCGCGCTGATCGCCTCCCCGAACCTCGCCTCCACGAGCTGGGTCACCGACCAGTACGACCGCTACGTCGGCGGGAACACGGCGCTGGCCATGCCCGACGACGCCGGCGTGCTGCGCATCGACGAGGAGACCGGACGCGGCATCGCGCTCGCGACCGACGCGAACGGCCGCTACACCAAGCTCGACCCCCGCACCGGCGCGCAGATCGCCCTGGCCGAGGCGTACCGCAACGTCGCGACCGCCGGGGCGACCCCGCTGGCGATCACGGACTGCCTGAACTTCGGCTCGCCCGAGGACCCCGGCCCCATGTGGCAGCTGGTCGAGGCGATCGGCGGGCTCGCCGAGGCGTGCGAGGCGCTCGAGGTGCCCGTCACCGGCGGCAACGTCTCGCTGTACAACTCCACCGGCGAGCCCGGCCTGATCGACTCCGCGATCCACCCGACGCCCGTCGTCGGCGTGCTCGGCGTGTTCGAGGACGTCGCGCGCCGCGTCCCCTCCGGCTGGCAGGGCGATGGCCGGCGCGTGCTGCTGCTGGGCACGACCCGCGAGGAGCTCTCGGGCTCGGCCTGGTCCGACGTCATCCACCAGCACCTCGGCGGCCTCCCGCCGCAGGTCGACCTCGAGGCCGAGCGCGCGCTCGCCCGCGTGCTCGTCGCCTCCTCCGAGCAGGGCCTCGCCGCCTCCGCGCACGACCTCTCCGAGGGCGGTCTCGTCCAGGCGCTCGTCGAGTCGACGACCCGCTTCGGCACGGGCGCCCGCGTCGACCTCGCCGGGCTCCTCGAGCGGGACGGCGTGGACCTCCCCACCGCCCTGTTCTCCGAGTCGCAGGCCCGCGCCCTGGTCGCGGTCCCGGCCGAGGCCGAGGAGCGCTTCCTCGCCCTCGCCGCCGAGCACGGCGTGCCGGTGCTCGCGCTCGGCGCGACCGGCGGCACCGACCTCGAGATCGAGGGCGTGGGCACCTTCGCGCTCGGCGAGCTGCGGGAGCTGCGCGAGGGCACGCTGCCGCGCCACTTCGCCTGAGGTCCGGACACGACAGGAGCGCCCCGGGACCCTCGATGGGCCCCGGGGCGCTCCTGTGCTCGCACGTCCGCTACGTCGGTCGGCGATGCCGCCGGCTTCGACGGCTCAGGCGGTGCCGTACAGCAGTTCGGCCTCGCGGCGCTTGCGCGTGATCGCGTCCTCGAAGGAGCCGGGGTGCTCGAGATCGGCGAGGGTCGGGACCTCTCCCGTGCCGTCCGAGACCCGCCAGCCGCTGCCGAGCTCCACGAGGGAGCCGTGCTTCACGTCGTAGTAGCCGCTGCGGGCGCTGAGCGCCATCCCCCGCGCCCCGTGCAGCGAGGCCACGAGGTGGTGATGGAAGCGCGTGGTGATCCACACCTGGTGCGCCGCCGGTGCGAGCCGGCCGCGCCATAAGCTCGTGAAGGGGACGAAGCCGTCCTCCGCCACGAGATCCTTCAGGCGCTCGTAGCCGGCGTAGTCCCCGCCGGGCAGCGCCTCGACATAGCGGGTGCGCTCGCGCGGGATGCCGAGCGAGGCGACGGTCTCGCGCACATGGGCGACGAGCCGCTCGAAGGAGCCCTCGTCCAGCGCGTCGGACTGCACGCAGAGCACGAGCTCCGGCTCCTGGTCGTCGACCCGCTCGGGTGCCTGCTCGACGAGATAGGCGTCGTCGACGCCTCTGGAGATGCCGAGCTTCTCGGCGCTGGCCGCGTCCCGCACTCCGACGTGGTCGAAACCCGTCAGCTGCTCCTCGCCGAAGGGGGCGAGCCCCTGCCCGGTCGCGAGCAGCGGGGCGCCGCTGATCTCCGCCGCCGCCCGCATCGCCCGCACCAGGTGCGCGTTCTCGGGCCAGACGGCGTTGACGAAGCCGCCGCCGAGCAGGTGCAGCGAGCGGGCCTCGCGCAGCGCGAGCAGCGGCGCGTCGTAGAGCGGGGTGCCGAGGTGGGCGATGATGTCCTCGACCGGGCGGCGCGAGCCCCGCAGAGAGTCCTCGACCGCCCGGAAGACGGCATCGGTCACGCGCAGGCGCGGGTGGAGGCCCCCGAACAGGGCGCTGGCCGTGCCCGGGAAGCGGCAGTCGAGCCACACCTCCTCGTCCGGCCGGTGGATGGCGAGGTGCTCGATCCAGCGCCGTGCGATCAGCTCGTCGCCGAAGTTCGGGTAGCCCGCCATCGAGACGAGGTAGAACGGCGCCTCGACAGGACCGGAGAAGCTCGGACGCAGCGTCGCGGACTCCGCCGGCGAGAAGGACGACCCCGAGGAGCGTCGACGGAAGAGCCGCACCTCAGGCCCTTCCGGTGTGCTTCAGCCACCGCATCATGAACGTGGCCATCTGATCGCGCTTGATGAAGGCGTTCGGGCGGAAGGTGCCGTCGTCCCAGCCGCGGGCGATGCCCGCCTTGGACAGCCAAGTGATCTCCTTGGCGAAGACGTGCGAGGCGGGGACGTCGGAGAAGCCGCTGTTGGTGCTCGTGTGGTTCACCCCGGCGGCGCGGTAGAGGAAGGCCGCGACGGCGTCGCGCTTGACCTCCTCGTACGGGCGGAAGGTGCGGTTCGACCCGGTGCCCCAGCCGCGGGAGATCCCCTCGTCGTACGCCCAGCAGATCTCCTTGTAGAAGGGCTTGGAGGGGCTGACGTCCGTGAACGGGGAGGTCTTCGGCGCGGTGTAGGCGGGGCTGCCCTTCGCACGGTAGATGAAGGCGATCATCGCATCGCGCAGGTTGTCCTCGTTCGGCCGGAACTCCGCGTTCGGCGGGGTTCCCCAGCCCTTCGTGATCCCGCGCGCCGCGAGGTCGGTGATCTCGAGGAAGAACACCCGCGACGGGGAGACGTCGCGGAAGTACGGGCTCACGAAGCGGACCTTCCCGCCCTCGTTCGCGGCCACGCCGTTCTGGAAGGCCTGGATGCGGCGGTCGCCGTCCTGGGAGTCGGCCTTCGCCGGGCGTCCCCACGAGGCGGCCCACTGCTTCGCGAAGGGGGTCGCGTGGCCGGAGGCGGTGCCGCCGCTCTCCTGCAGGATCAGCCCCTTGGTGAGCACGGTCGCGGTGTACTTGCCCGTCCGGTGCGCGGACTTGACCACGGAGCCGAGCTTCGAGGAGCCGCCGGCGCCCTGGAAGGCCCAGAGGTGCTCCTTCCAGCCGCCGTCGATCGCGCGCTGCGCCTCGGTACGCAGGCTCCCGAACTGGTTGTACAGCGCGTTGCCGGGGCAGTCGGTGTGGTTCACGTCCCGGTGCCCGAACATCTTCGGCAGCGCGATCGTCTTCCCCGCGGGGAAGCGAGTGCCGGATCCCGGGGTCCAGGAGGAGGTGGAGGCGACCTTGATCTGGAAGGTGCTCAGCAGCTTCCAGCCCACCAGGCGTGCGACGGCCGCGCGGGCGGCGGACGGCGCGGCGGTGCTCTGATAGTTGCCCATCACGGAGATGCCGAAGGAGCCGGTGTTGAAGCCGTAGGAGTGGGCGCCGGTGATGTTGCGGTGCAGGCCTCCGCTGCGGCCCTCGAAGATCTGCCCGTACTTGGACACCAGCACGTTGTAGCCGATATCGGCCCAGCCCAGGGTCTGCGTGTGGTAGGTCAGGATTCCTCGCACCAGCTCCGCGGACTGCGAGGAGGAGTAGCTGTTGGTGCCGGCGGTGTGGTGGATGACCACGGCCTTCAGCTGGTCGGAGCCGCTCGTGCCGCGCACGAGGCCCTCGTTCGCGCCCCAGCCGGCGCGGGAGATGTAGGAGGGCGCGCCCGGCCCGAGGACCGGGGTGGCGGGGTTCGCCATCGTCGTCGCGGCGGCGGTCGCGGCCATGTCCTGCTGGGCGGCGGTCGACATCGGCTGCGGGGCGCCTGCCCTCTGGGCGACGACCGCGTCCTCGGCGGTGGGCGAGGTGGTGATGACGTGGGCGGTGAGCTGCTCGGTGACGTCGGCCCCGTCGAGCTCGGCCCGCACCTGGAGCGCGCCGACCACACCCACCCAGGCGCACTCGGTGCCGGGGGCGTCCTCGCCCGTCTCCGGGTCCTCGGCGGTCTCGAGCGGCTCCCAGGGCGTCCACTGCCCGTCCTGGTCCTTGCCGCGGACCTGCACCTCGGGCGCATCGGACTCGCTCGGCCAGGTCACGCCCACCATCGTGCCGGGCTGCTCGGGCAGGTCGCGCACCTGGACGCCGTCGGCCTCGACCAGCGGGGCGTCGGCCAGCGGCACGTCGACCACGCGGGTCTCGCCGTCGGTGACGGTCGGGTCGGCCAGGGCAGGAGCCGCGCCGAGCGCGACGGCGCCGGCGGGCACCGCGGCGGCGGTCGCCGCCATCAGCGTGCGGCGGCTGAGGGAGAGGGGGCGGGCGTCGGACTCGGGGGGAAGGGTCCGGTGGGACATCACGAAGGCTCCGGAGGAGAGGGGGCGGGGAATCCCGGGGCGCGTCGCCGAGGCATGGAGCGGTCGACGGGTGCGCGGCGGGGCACCGTCCACCGTAGTCCACGTCCGCGAACGCATCGGGAAGGGCCGGTCACGATCGCACAAAGAACGAGTGTGCCTCGTCCCGTCCTCCTCGGCCCCGCGTGCGGCCGTTGAGGATCGGATCCGGCGGCCCCGCTCGGAGCATCCGGGCCCTGCCGGCCCCGGAGGTCCCGGACGGATGACGAGGGCGGGCCGTCGGGATCTCTCCCGTCGGCCCGCCCTCGGCGGTGTGCGCCCCGCGGCGCGGCGGCTCTGCGCGCCGCGAGGATCAGGCGGCCCGGATCAGGCCTCCTTGGTCTCCTCGGACTCCTCGGTGGACTCCGCGGCGGGGGCCTCGGTCTCGGCGACCGGGGTCTCCTCGGCCTTGGACGCGTTCTTCGCGGCGCCCTCGGCCTCCTTCACCACGGACTGCTTCGCGGAGTACTCCTCCGTGACCAGCTCGATGACAGCCATCGGGGCGTTATCGCCCTTGCGGGGGCCGACCTTGGTGATGCGGGTGTAGCCGCCGGGGCGCTCGGAGAAGGTCGGTGCGATCTCCTCGAAGAGCTGGTAGACGACGCCCTTGTCACGGACGGTCTGCATCACGCGGCGACGCGAGGCGAGATCGCCCTTCTTCGCCTGGGTGATCAGACGCTCCGCGTGGGGACGGAGGCGCTTGGCCTTGGTCTCGGTGGTGGTGATCCGGCCGTGGCGGAACAGCTCGGTGGCGAGGCCCGCGATGATCATCCGCTCGTGCGCGGGGGATCCGCCGAGGCGCGCGCCCTTGGTGGGTGCAGGCATGGTCGTTCTCCTTGGTGGAAGTGAAGGTCAGTACTGGTCGCCGAAGTCGTCGGAGTAGGAGTCCAGGGCCGCGGGGTCGAACCCGGCCGGGGAGTCCTTCAGCGACAGCCCGAGCTCGGCGAGCTTCGCCTTGACCTCGTCGATGGACTTCTGTCCGAAGTTGCGGATGTCGAGCAGGTCCGCCTCGGAGCGGGCGGTCAGCTCGCCGACGGTGTGGACGCCCTCGCGCATCAGGCAGTTGTACGAGCGGACCGTGAGGTTCAGGTCGTTGATCGGCAGGGCCAGATCAGCGGCCAGCGCCTGGTCGGTGGGCGAGGGGCCGATCTCGATGCCCTCCGCCTCCTGGTTCAGCTCGTGGGCCAGGCCGAACAGCTCGACCAGGGTCTTGCCCGCCGAGGCCACCGCGTCGCGGGGGCTGATGGCCGGCTTGGTCTCGACGTCGACGATGAGCTTGTCGAAGTCGGTGCGCTGCTCGACACGGGTCGCCTCGACCTTGTAGGTCACCTTCAGCACGGGCGAGTAGATCGAGTCGACCGGGACCCGGCCGATCTCGCCGTCGACGCCCTTGTTCTGCGCGGCGGAGACGTAGCCGCGGCCGCGCTCGACGATCAGCTCGACCTCCAGGCGGCCCTTCTCGTTGAGGGTCGCGATGTGCAGGTCGGGGTTGTGGATCTCCACGCCGGCCGGCGGGGTGATGTCGGCGGCGGTGACGCGGCCGGCCTCCTCGCGGCGCAGGTACATCACGACCGGCTCGTCGTTCTCCGAGGAGACGACGAGGGTCTTGATGTTGAGGATGACCTCGGTGATGTCCTCCTTGACGCCGGGGACGGTGCTGAACTCGTGCAGCACGCCGTCGATGCGGATCGAGGTGACCGCGGCGCCGGGGATGGAGGACAGCAGGGTGCGGCGCAGGGAGTTGCCGAGGGTGTAGCCGAAGCCCGGCTCGAGCGGCTCGATCACGAACCGGGAGCGGTTGTCCGACACGACCTCTTCGGTCAGCGTGGGGCGCTGTGCAATGAGCACTATGGATCCTTTCGGCGAGCGTCCGCCATATGACGCTCAGAAGGGGGCGGTGGGCCTGGAAGACGGGGATGACCCGCGAGGGGTCCGGGGACGCCGGGCGCGGGAGACCCCGCCCGACACGGTCGACCGTGACGAGCGGGGCGTCCCGTCGTCACGGTCGACGGGATCAGACGCGGCGGCGCTTGGCCGGACGGGTGCCGTTGTGCGGCTGCGGGGTGACGTCCTGGATCGAGCCCACCTCGAGGCCGGTCGCGGTGAGCGAGCGGATGGCGGTCTCGCGGCCCGAGCCCGGGCCCTTCACGAAGACGTCGACCTTCTTCAGGCCGTGCTCCTGCGCCTGGCGCGCGGCGGCCTCGGCGGCCATCTGCGCGGCGTACGGGGTCGACTTGCGCGAGCCCTTGAAGCCCACCTGGCCGGCGGAGGCCCAGGAGATGACGGCGCCGGTCGGGTCCGTGATGGACACGATGGTGTTGTTGAACGTGCTCTTGATGTGGGCCTGGCCGTTGACGATGTTCTTCTTGTCCTTGCGGCGCGGCTTGCGCGCAGCGGCCTGACGGGTCTTGGTTGCCATGCGGCAGAACTCCTCTGGTGGTGTGGGGGTGCGCCGGTTCCCTCAGCGGCGCGAAGTGACTGCGGGCTCCGGGGACGGAGCCGGGCGGCCGATCAGCGGATGCCGCGGATCAGCGAGCCTTCTTCTTGCCGGCGACCGTGCGCTTCGGACCCTTGCGGGTGCGCGCGTTGGTCTTGGTGCGCTGACCGTGGACGGGCAGGCCGCGGCGGTGACGCAGCCCCTGGTAGCTGCCGATCTCGACCTTGCGGCGGATGTCGGCGGCCACCTCGCGGCGGAGGTCGCCCTCGACCATGTAGTTCGCCTCGATGTGATCGCGGAGCTGGACGAGCTCCTCGTCGCTCACCTCACGGACGCGCTTGTCCCCGGAGACGCCGGTCGCGGCGAGGGTCTCCTGGGCGCGCGCGCGTCCCATGCCGAAGATGTACGTCAGGGCGACCTCGAGGCGCTTCTCGCGCGGAAGGTCCACTCCCACCAGACGTGCCATGTGCAGATTCTCCTACTGTCTCGGAGGCCTGAGCCGACACCTCGCCGGGACTGTCTCCCCGACGCCGCAGCCTCCGTCCTGCGGGTGACCGGCCGATGCCGGTGATGTCGTCTCTTCACTTGTGTGGTGCCCGCGATGCGGGCGGGGTGCCCCGTGCTGCGGGGCGTGCCGCCTGACGGCGGCTGTCACGGCAGGAGCCGGGACGGGCGGATCGCTCCGCTCAGCCCTGGCGCTGCTTGTGACGGGGGTTCGAGCAGATGACCATGACGCGCGAGTGGCGACGGATCACCTTGCAGTTGTCGCAGATCGGCTTGACGCTCGGCTTGACCTTCATAGCTTTCCTTCTCCCGGGACGATCACTTGTAGCGGTAGACGATGCGGCCCCGGTCGAGGTCATAGGGGCTCAGCTCGACGACCACACGGTCCTCGGGAAGGATGCGGATGTAGTGCTGGCGCATCTTTCCGGAGATGTGCGCGAGCACCATGTGCCCGTTGTCGAGCTCGACGCGGAAGCGCGCGTTCGCGAGCGCCTCCGTGACCGTGCCCTCGACCTCGATCACTCCGTCCTTCTTCGCCATGCCTCCCCAATCTCCCGCCTCCGGCGAAGCCGGGGCCGAGTTCCGCGTACTTGGTTCCTGGTTTCCCAGGCCCTGCACACCGACCGTCGGGTGACGGTACGGTGATCGACGAGGGTGGCGCCGAGGCAGCGCGTCGGCCTCGCCCTGCGGCCGCGAGGGCCTGCCGGACGGACGGCACGACGGGACTGCACGAGCACACGTTCGCACGCGCGATCGGAGCACACCCGATGGACCAGCCTACACGCGAGGTCCGGATTCGGCGAGGGCCGACGCGATGATGCCCATCACGTCGGCCCCGCTCCCTCTCCGCGCCCGTTGACGGGCTGACCCCTCGCCGGGCGCACGGGGCCTGCCGGCTCAGGCCGCGAGCGGGTCGGGCGCGGCGACGACCCCGCGCCGGGCGAGCTCGGCCGCTCCCCCGTCGCCGGCGGTCAGCACCAGCAGCCCCTGTTCGGTCACGGCGACCGAGTGCTCGGCATGGGCGGCACGGCCGCCGCAGGTGGCGCGGACGGTCCACTCGTCGTCCTCGAGCTCCCAGTTCCCCTGGCCCTGGATCAGCATCGGCTCGATCGCGACGCACAGACCCGGGCGCACCTTCGGTCCGCGGGAGCGGACCCGGTAGTTCATGACATCGGGCGCCTGGTGCATCGCGGTGCCGATGCCGTGGCCGCCGAAGCCCTCGAGGTGGGAGAGGGACTCCCCTGCCGCCTGCTCGACGTAGTCCTCGATCGCGGCGCCGACGTCGCCGACGCGATCGGCGGTGGCGAGCGCCGCGATCCCGGCCCAGAGCGCCTCCTCGGTGATCCGCACCAGGTCCTCGTCGCCGACCGAGCGGGGCCGGCCCACGATGTGGGTGCGGGCCGCGTCCGAGTGCCAGCCGTCGATGATCAGGCCCCCGTCGATGGAGACGACGTCCCCCTCCTCGAGGGGGCGGGCGTCGGGGATGCCGTGGACCACCACGTCGTTGACGCTGATGCAGAGCGTGGCCGGATAGCCCTGGTACCCCAGGAAGTTCGGTGCCGCCCCCGCGTCGCGGATCATCGTGTGGGCGAGGGAGTCGAGCTCGTCCGTGGTGATCCCGGGGCGGATCTCGGACTCGAGCATGTCGTGGACGCGGTGCAGCAGCTGGCCGCTGCGCCGCATCGCCGCGATCTGCTCAGGCGTCTTCCACTCCACCCGCTCGGGCAGGAGGCTCATCGGGCGCCGAGGGCCTCGCGCAGCGCGGCGGTGACGTCGTCGATCGGGGCCATGCCGTCCACGCGGCGCACCAGGCCGCGCTGCTCGTACACGTCGATCAGCGGGGCGGTCTGCTCGGCGTAGACCTCGAGGCGGCGACGGATCGTCTCCTCGGTGTCGTCGCTGCGGCCCTGCTCGGCGCCGCGCGCCACCAGGCGCTGGACGACCTCCTCCTGCTCGACCACGAGCAGCAGCACGAGGTCCAGCGGGGTGCCGAGCTCCGCGAGCATGCCGTCGAGCGCCTCGACCTGGTCGAGGGTGCGGGGGTAGCCGTCCAGCAGGAAGCCGTCCTGGGCGTCGGCCTCGGCCAGGCGGGAGCGGACCATGTCGTTGGTGACGGAGTCCGGGACGTACTCGCCCTTGTCCATGTAGGACTTCGCGAGGACGCCGAGCTCGGTCTGCCCCGAGACGTTCGCGCGGAAGATGTCGCCGGTGGAGATCGCGGGGATCGAGAGCTCCTCCGCGACGCGCACGGCCTGGGTGCCCTTGCCCGCTCCGGGCGGGCCGACGATCAGCAGGCGGCGAGCGGGGGCGGTCGAGCCGTTCGAGGCGGTGGGGGTGGTCACCGGAGAATCCCTTCGTAGTGGTGCTGCTGGAGCTTCGCGTCGATCTGCTTGACGGTGTCCAGTCCCACGCCGATCACGATCAGGAGGGAGACGCCGCCCAGCGGGAAGTCCTGCGAGGTGCCGAGGTAGAAAAGCGCGACCAGCGGGATCAGGCAGATCACCGCGAGATAGATGGCGCCGCCGCTCTGGATGCGGTTGATGACGTAGCGCAGGTAGCGCTCGGTGGGCCTGCCCGCGCGCACGTTGGGGACGAAGCCGCCGTACTTCTTCATGTTGTCGGCGATCTCCTCCGCGTTGAAGGTGATCGAGACGTAGAAGAACGCGAAGAAGACGATCAGGGCCACGTAGACCACGGCGTAGATCCACGAGAAGGAGGCACCGAGGACGAGGTGCGTGTTGATCCACTGCACCCATTCGGCCGACGGGTCCCCGAAGGAGGCGGCCATCTGCGGCAGCGCGAGGATCGAGGAGGCGAAGATGACGGGGATGACGCCGGCCTGGTTGACCTTGATCGGGATGTAGGTGGAGGTGCCGCCGTACATGCGCCGCCCCACCATGCGCTTGGCGTACTGCACGGGGATGCGGCGCTGGGACTGCTCGACGAACACCATGCCGACCATGATCAGCAGGCCCACGAACATCACGAGGGAGAAGGTGATCCAGCCCTTGAGCTGCCAGACCTGGCCGAAGGCTGCGGGGAAGCTCGCGGCGATCGAGGAGAAGATCATCAGCGACATGCCGTTGCCGACGCCGCGCTCGGTGATCATCTCGCCCATGAACATGATCAGGACCGTGCCGACGGTCATGGTCATCACCATGAGCAGCAGGGTCGGGATCGACTGGTCGGGCACGAGCTCGAGGGTGCAGCCGACGAAGAAGTTGCCCGAGCGCACCAGCGTGATGATCGTGGTCGCCTGGAGGACGCCCAGACCGATCGTGAGATAGCGGGTGTACTGGGTGAGCTTGGCGGTGCCGGAGGCGCCCTCCTTGTGGAGGGCCTCGAACCGCGGGATCACCACGCGCAGGAGCTGCACGATGATCGAGGCGGTGATGTACGGCATCACGCCGAGGGAGAAGATGGACAGCTGCAGCAGCGCGCCGCCGGAGAACATGTTGACCATGCCCAGCACGTTGGCGCCCTGACCCGAGGCGGCCTGGTCCGCGCACATCATGACGTTGGTGGCGTCGAATCCCGGGGTGGGGACGAAGACGCCGAGTCGGTAGACGGCGATCAGACCAAGCGTGAAGAGGATCTTCGCCCTCAGCTCGGGAGTGCGCAGCGCGCGCACGAACGAGTTCACCTGATTCCCTCCTGGAGGTCCTGGGACGGGGCCGAGGCGGTGGTCGGCCGTCCTGCGGCCGCGCGGTGGGCGCGGGCGTTCGGACCGGCCCTGGAATGACGACAGGGCACCGCGGCTCAGACTAAGTCTGTGCCGCGGTGCCCGTCAAAAAGATGTCACGCGGTCGTGACGGACCCGCCGGCCGCCGCGATCTTCTGCGCCGCCGAGGCGGAGAACTTCTGCGCGGTGATGTCGAGCTTGACGCTCACCTCGCCCTGGCCCAGCACCTTCACGGGCTGGTTCTTGCGGACAGCGCCCTTGGCGACGAGGTCCTCGACCGTGACGGTGCCGCCCTCGGGGAACAGCTCCTGCAGGGTCGACAGGTTCACGACCTGGTACTCGACGCGGAAGGGGTTGGTGAAGCCGCGAAGCTTCGGCAGCCGCATGTGCAGCGGCATCTGCCCGCCCTCGAAGCCGACGGGCACCTGGTAGCGGGCCTTGGTGCCCTTGGTGCCTCGACCGGCCGTCTTGCCCTTCGAAGCCTCACCACGGCCGACGCGGGTGCGCGCGGTCCTAGAACCGGGCGCGGGGCGCAGGTCGTGGAGCTTCAAAGGGGCTGCTGCGTTCTGGTCCTCGATGCTCATGAGATTCACTCCACCTCTTCGAACGTCACCAGGTGGGTGACGGTGCGGATCATGCCGCGGATCTCGGGGCGGTCTTCCTTCACCACCGTGTCACCGATGCGCTTGAGGCCGAGGCCGCGCAGGGTGGCTCGCTGGCTCTGGGTGCCGCCGATCTCGGAACGGGTCTGGGTGACCTTGATCTGCATCACGCACCCACCTTCTCGGCACGGGCCGCGGCGCGGCCCTCGGCCTGAGCCCGCAGGAGCGCCGCCGGAGCGACGTCCTCGACCGCGAGACCGCGACGCGCGGCCACCGCCTCCGGCTCCTCGAGCTGCTTGAGGGCGTCGACGGTGGCCCGCACGATGTTGATCGCGTTGGTCGAGCCGAGCGACTTGGAGAGCACGTCGTGCACTCCGGCGCACTCGAGCACGGCGCGGACCGGACCGCCGGCGATCACGCCGGTACCGGGGGCGGCCGGGCGCAGCAGGACAACGCCCGCCGCATCCTCGCCCTGGACCGGGTGCACGACGGTGCCCTGGACGCGCGGGACGCGGAAGAAGTTCTTCTTCGCCTCCTCGACGCCCTTGGAGATCGCCGCCGGCACCTCCTTGGCCTTGCCGTAGCCGACGCCGACGGTGCCGTCGCCGTCGCCGACCACCACGAGGGCGGTGAAGGCGAAGCGACGGCCGCCCTTGACGACCTTGGAGACGCGGTTGATGCTCACGACGCGCTCGAGGAACGCCGACTTCTCGGCGTCCTGACCGCGACCGCGACCACCCTGACGACCGACGCGGTCGCCGCCCTGGCGGCCGCCGCGATCGTTGTTGCTGTTGCTGGTGTTGTCGTCCCGTCGGCCGGAGGCCGCGGGACCGTTGCTACGCTGCTGTGCAGCCATATTCAGATCCTCTTCTCGTCCTGTGTCCGGGCGGCGGTCACAGCGCCAGGCCGGCCTCGCGGGCGCCGTCGGCGACGGCGGCCACGCGGCCGTGGTACTTGTTGCCACCGCGGTCGAAGACGACCGCGTCGATGCCGGCGGCCTTGGCGCGCTCGGCGACCAGGGTGCCGACGGTGCGGGCCTTGTCCGACTTCGTCGCCTCGGCGCCGCGGAGGTCCGCCTCCATGGTGGAGGCCGACACGATGGTCTTGCCGAGGGAGTCGTCGACGACCTGCACGAAGACGTGACGCGACGAACGGGTGACCACCAGGCGCGGACGCTGGGCGGTGCCGATGACGCGGCGACGGACGCGGAGGTGGCGACGACCGCGCGAGCGCAGCTTGCTGCCGCGGTTGCCCTTGGTGTGCTTGAGTGCGTAACCCATGGTCACTTACCAGCCTTTCCGGCCTTGCGGAGCACGACCTCGTCGGCGTACCGCACGCCCTTGCCCTTGTAGGGCTCCGGCGGACGGATCCCGCGGATCTTCGCGGCCACGTGCCCGACCTGCTGCTTCGAGATGCCGCTGACCGAGAACTTGGTCGGCGACTCGACGGCGAAGGTGATGCCCTCGGGCGCCTTCACCACGACGGGGTGGGAGAAGCCGAGCGCGAACTCGAGGTCCGTGCCCTTCGCGACGACGCGGTAGCCCGTGCCGACGATCTCCAGCTTCTTCGTGAAGCCCTCGGTGACGCCGAGGACGATGTTGTTGATGAGCGTGCGGGTCAGACCGTGCAGCGCACGGTTCTCCTGCTCGTCATCGGGACGCGAGACGACGATGTTGCCCTCGTCGTCGCGCGCGACGGTCAGGGGCGCGGGCACCTCGTGGGTGAACTCGCCCTTGGGGCCGGTCACCGTGACGGTGCGGTCCTCGATGGTGACGTTCTGGACTGAGGCCGGCACTGCGACCGGCAGGCGTCCGATGCGGGACATAGCTAGTGGTCTCCTCTCCCGCTCACCAGATGTAGGCGAGGACTTCCCCACCCACACCCTTCTTGGCAGCCTGCTTGTCGGTCAGGAGGCCGGAGGACGTGGACAGGATCGCCACGCCCAGTCCGCCGAGGACCTTGGGCAGGTTGGTGGACTTCGCGTACACGCGCAGGCCCGGCTTCGAGATGCGGCGGATCCCGGAGATGGCGCGCTCGCGGCTGTCGGAGTACTTGAGCTCGAGGACGAGCGACTTGCCCACCTCGGCCTCCTCCTCACGCCAGCCGAGGATGTAGCCCTCTGCCTTCAGGATGTCCGCGATGCGGGCCTTGAGCTTCGAATACGGCATGGACGCGGTCTCGTGGTACGCCCCGGAGGCGTTCCTGATCCGCGTGAGCATGTCCGCGATCGGGTCGGTCATGGTCATGTCTGTTGCTTCTTCCTCACCTGGTTTCCCCTACGCCCCGTGGCGGGGCCGTGGGACCTGTGGCGGTAGTCCTTACCAGCTGCTCTTGGTGACGCCGGGGAGCTCGCCGCGGTGAGCCATCTCGCGCAGGCACACGCGGCAGAGGCCGAACTTGCGGTAGACCGAGTGGGGCCGACCGCAGCGCTGGCACCGGGTGTAGGCGCGCACCGCGAACTTCGGCTTGCGCTCCGACTTCTTGATCAGGGCTGTCTTCGCCATATCAGTTCTCCTCCTTGAAGGGGAAGCCGAGCAGCTTGAGCAGCGCGCGCCCCTCGTCGTCGGTCTTCGCGGTGGTGACGACCGTGATGTCCATGCCGCGGACGCGGTCGATCTTGTCCTGGTCGATCTCGTGGAACATGACCTGCTCCGTCAGACCGAAGGTGTAGTTGCCGTTGCCGTCGAAGTGCTTCGGCGAGAGGCCGCGGAAGTCGCGGATTCGCGGGAGCGCGGTCGAGAGCAGACGGTCCAGGAACTCCCACATGCGGGCGTTGCGCAGCGTGACGTGCGCACCGATCGGCATGCCCTCACGCAGCTTGAACTGCGCGATGGACTTGCGAGCCTTGGTGACCTGGGGCTTCTGGCCGGTGATGGCGGCGAGGTCCTTGATGGCGCCGTCGATGACCTTCGAGTCGCGTGCGGCGTCGCCGACGCCCATGTTCACGACGATCTTGGTCAGACCGGGCACCAGCATGACGTTCTCGTAGCCGAACTGCTCGGTCAGCTGCGCCTTGATGGTGTCGTTGTACTTCGTCTTCAGACGCGGGGTGGGCGCCTGGGTGGCGGTCTCGCTCATCAGATGTCCTTCCCGGAGCGCTTGGCGAAGCGGACGCGCACCTGCTTGGTGCGGCCGTTCTCGAGCTCGACGGTCTCGACGCGGTAGCCGACCTTGGTCGGCTTGTTGTCCTCCGGGTCGACCAGGGCCACGTTGGAGACGTGGATGGGGGCCTCGCGCTGCTCGATGCCGCCCGCGCCGCCGGCCTGGTTCGGCTTGACGTGATGGGTGCGGCGGTTGATGCCCTCGACCAGCACGCGCTGGGTATCGGGGAACACCTGCAGGACGCGACCCTGCTTGCCCTTGTCGCCGGCCTCGAGGCCACGCGCGGCGGCCTTGTCGGCGTCGCTCGTGCGGCCCGTGATGACCTGGACGAGATCGCCCTTCTTGATCTTCATCTTTGCCATGTCACAGCACCTCCGGTGCCAGCGAGACGATCTTCATGAAGCGCTTGTCGCGCAGCTCGCGGCCGACGGGGCCGAAGATGCGGGTACCGCGCGGCTCGCCGTCGGTCTTGAGGATGACCGCCGCGTTCTCGTCGAAGCGGATGTAGGAGCCGTCGATGCGACGGACCTCCTTGGACGTGCGGACGACGACCGCCTTGACGACGTCGCCCTTCTTGACGTTGCCACCGGGGATGGCGTCCTTGACGGTCGCCACGATGGTGTCGCCGATGCTGGCGTAACGGCGACCGGAGCCACCGAGAACACGGATGCAGAGAATCTCCTTGGCACCCGTGTTGTCGGCGACCTTCAGTCGCGACTCCTGCTGAATCACTCGTTCTCCTATCGTCTCACCGGTTCTCTTCCGACCCGCGGGAGCGGGCCGGCCGAGCCTGGCGGAACGGAATATGGACCTTGCTCAGCGCCGCCATGGACGCTGCCGCGCCGGGACGTCGCCGCCGACGGGTCCCGGGCACCAAAAAACCCTCTGCCGGACTCAGGCACTGGCGTGGTGAACGCGGCGCGTTCGCCTCTCGTGCGAGGTCTCCGGCGAGGACGGATCGGGTGTCCCGGATCCTGTCGCGGAATCGGGCACCACCACCACGGGGGCGGGGCGCAGTCCTCCGGCAACCGTTCAAGACTACGCCCCGCCCCCAGAACTGTCACCCCTGCAGGGCGGGCTCCCTCGTGTGTGCTTGCTCTCCTGCGCCCGGGGAGCCGTCCTCCTCCGCGGCCTCGAGTGGCTCGGCGAGGTCCTCCTGCCTCAACATGGCCGGGTCGGAGATCTCCGACCGTCGGGCTTCCGCTGGCGGGAGCTGCTCGAACGGGATCGGCTCGACGTCGGACACGAGCGCACCGTCCTCGTCCGCGGGCACGACGATCTTTCACGCGCGCAAAGCGGCGCGGCTCGCGCCACGTCGAACCTTCACCCGGCTCGTCCTCAGCAGTCCCACCCGTCATCGTCGCTGCCGCGCCCTCGCGGTCGTCCTCACACCGCCAGGCGATCCGGTCCCCGGATGTGGAGCATGGCCCCGGCACCCGGCAGGGGCGTAGTTTTCTTCCCATGATCGACATCGATGTGGCCAGACGGCTCCGAGACGCAGGACTGCCCTGGGAGCCGGCCGACGGGGACCTCTTCGCGATCGACAACGCGCTGCTGCGCGAGGAGGCGTTCATGCTCTCCTCGATGGTGGTGGAGGTGGGCCGAGGGCGCACCGGCACCCGCGTCCTGCGCTTCAACGGCACCACTGAGTGGGCGCTGGACTCCGTGGAGCAGGACGAGGCGGTGTGGCTGCCGCGGGAGGACCAGCTGCGCGAGGCGCTCGGCGCCGCCTTCTCCGCGCTGCGGCGGAGGGAGGACGGCGGGTTCGTCGTGGAGCTGCGCGACCGGGACGGTGAGCTGCGCGAGGTCGCCGCACCGAGGGCCGAGGACGCTCTCGCCGGCGCGCTGCTGGTGCACCTCGTCGGCGCTCCGGGCTGACCTCCGGGAAGCGCAGAAGGGCCGGCCCTCCCCGTGGGGAGGACCGGCCCTTCTCAGTGCTGCCGGGCGGTCACGCGGACCGTCGGCGGATCACTTGGCGCGCTCGAGGATCTCGACCAGCCGCCACCGCTTGGACGCGGAGAGCGGACGGGTCTCCATGACGAGGACGCGGTCGCCGATGCCGGCGGTGTTCTCCTCGTCGTGGGCCTTGAACTTGCTCGTCTTGGTCGTGACCTTGCCGTAGCGGGCGTGCTTCACACGCTCCTCGACCTCGACCACGATCGTCTTGTCCATCTTGTCGGAGACCACGTAGCCGCGCAGGGTCTTGCGGTAGGGACGCTCGGCGGATGACGCCTGCGCACCCTCCTTCGCGAGATCCTCGACGGCCGGGGTCTCGGCCTGGTTGTTCTCAGTCATCTCAGTTCCTCGCTCCGGGGTCACTCGGCGGTGCCGGGCGCCTGACGGATGCCCAGCTCGCGCTCGCGCAGGATCGTGTAGATCCGTGCGATGTCCTTCTTGACGGACCGCAGACGGCCGGAGCTCTCGAGCTGACCGGTGGCGTTCTGGAAACGGAGCTTGAACAGCTCGTCCTTCGCCTTCGCCAGTTCCTCGGCCAGCTTGGAGTCGTCCAGCTTGTCGAGTTCATCGGCGGTGAGCTTGGTCGCTGCCATCAGATGTCACCACTCTCTCGGCTCAGGATGCGGCACTTCATGGGGAGCTTGTGCATCGCCAGGCGCAGAGCCTCGCGAGCCACCTCCTCCTCGACGCCGGCGACCTCGAACATGACGCGTCCCGGCTTGATGTTGGCGATCCACCACTCGACCGAACCCTTGCCGGAGCCCATGCGGACCTCGGCAGGCTTCTTGGTGAGCGGACGATCGGGGTAGATGTTGATGAACACCTTGCCGCCACGCTTCATGTAGCGGGTCATGGCGATACGAGCCGCCTCGATCTGACGGTTGGTGACGTACGCCGGCGCGAGCGCCTGGATGCCGTAGTCGCCGAACGCCAGCTCGGTGCCGCCCTTGGCCATGCCGCTGCGGGTCGGGTGGTGCTGCTTGCGGTGCTTGGTCCTGCGAGGGATCAGCATGTCGCTCAGGCCTCCGTTCCGGGCTGCTGCGCGGGAGCCGCGGCCTGCTCGGCGGGAGCAGCGGTCTGCGGGGCAGACTCGTTGCTCTCACGACGGGCAGCGGCGTTGCGCTCGTTGCGACGACCGCGCGGGCGCTCGGCACGCGGGCCGCGTCCGCCGGAGCGGGGACCCTGCGAGGCGGCCTGCTGGGCCGCGAGCTCCTTGGCGGTGACGTCGCCCTTGTAGATCCAGACCTTCACGCCGATGCGGCCGAAGGCGGTGCGGGCCTCGTAGAAGCCGTAATCGATGTTCGCGCGGAGGGTGTGCAGCGGCACGCGCCCCTCGCGGTAGAACTCGTTGCGGCTCATCTCGGCGCCGCCGAGGCGGCCGGAGACGGCCACTCGGATGCCCTTCGCGCCGGCGCGCTGCGCGGACTGCATGCCCTTGCGCATCGCACGACGGAAGGAGACGCGGGCGGCGAGCTGCTCGGCGATGCCCTGGGCGACCAGCTGCGCATCGGTCTCGGGGTTCTTGACCTCGAGGATGTTCAGCTGGATCTGCTTGCCGGTGAGCTTCTCCAGCTCACCGCGCAGACGCTCGGCCTCCGCCCCGCGACGCCCGATGACGATGCCCGGGCGGGCGGTGTGGAGATCGACGCGGACGCGATCGCGGGTGCGCTCGATCTCGACCTTGGAGATGCCGGCGCGCTCGAGCCCCTCGGACATGAGCTTGCGGATCGCGACGTCTTCCTTCACGTAGTCGCGGTACCGCTGCCCCTCCTTGGAGGAGTCGGCGAACCACCGGCTGCTGTGCTCCGTGGTGATCCCGAGGCGGAACCCGTTCGGATTGACCTTCTGGCCCATTCGGGACTCCTTACTTGTTCACGGGAGCGACCACCACGGTGACGTGGCTGGTGCGCTTCTTGATCTGGAAGGCACGACCCTGAGCACGCGGCTGGAACCGCTTCATGGTCGGACCCTCGTCGACGAATGCGGCGGACACGACGAGCTCGCGCTCGTCGAAGCGCTCCCCCGCCTGGTCTGCCTTCACCCGCGCGTTGGCGATCGCGGACTCCACGAGCTTGAGGACGGGCTCGCTGGCGGCCTGCGGGGCGAACCGCAGGGTGTCCAGGGCCTCGGCCGTGCTCTTGCCACGAATCAGGTCCACAACGCGGCGAGCCTTCATGGGCGACATGCGGAGGTACCGCACCTGCGCCTTGGCTTCCATTGCTTCCTGCTTTCTCTCGAGTTCGAGAAGTGCAGTCGCTGCTGACGTCATGTCAGCGACGACGGCCCTTCTTGTCGTCCTTCTCGTGGCCCTTGAAAGTCCGCGTGGGGGCGAACTCGCCGAGCTTGTGGCCGACCATCGACTCGGTGACGAACACCGAGACGTGCTTGCGACCGTCGTGCACTGCGAAGGTGTGGCCGAGGAAGTCCGGGGTGATCACCGAACGACGCGACCAGGTCTTGATGAGGTTCTTGGTGCCCTTCTCGTTCTGGGCGTCCACCTTCTTCTGAAGGTGGTCGTCCACGAACGGGCCCTTGGAAATACTGCGAGGCATGTGCGGTTCTCCCTATCAGCGCTTCTTGCCGGTCCGACGACGGCGCACGATGAGCTTGTCGCTCTCCTTGCCCGGCTTTCGGGTACGGCCCTCGGGCTGACCCCAGGGCGACACCGGATGACGACCACCCGAGGTGCGGCCCTCGCCACCACCATGGGGGTGATCAACGGGGTTCATGACCACGCCGCGGACGTGGGGGCGCTTGCCCTTCCACCGCATGCGGCCGGCCTTGCCCCAGTTGATGTTGGACTGCTCGGCGTTGCCGACCTCGCCGATGGTGGCGCGGCAGCGGGCGTCGACGTTCCGGATCTCGCCGGAGGGCATACGCAGCTGGGCGTACGGGCCCTCCTTGGCGACGAGCTGCACGGAGGCGCCGGCGGAGCGGGCGATCTTCGCGCCGCCGCCGGGGCGGAGCTCGATCGCGTGCACCACGGTGCCGAGCGGGATGTTCTTGAGCGGCAGGTTGTTGCCGGGCTTGATGTCGGCGCCGACGCCGTTCTCGATCCAGTCGCCCTGACGCAGCTTGGCCGGCGCGAGGATGTAGCGCTTCTCGCCGTCCAGGTAGTGCAGCAGCGCGATGCGCGCGGTGCGGTTGGGGTCGTACTCGATGTGAGCGACCTTGGCCTTGACGCCGTCCTTGTCGTGACGGCGGAAGTCGATCACGCGGTAGGCCCGCTTGTGGCCGCCGCCCCGGTGACGGGAGGTGATACGACCGTTGCTGTTGCGGCCGCCGGACTTGGACAGCGGGCGCACCAGGGACTTCTCCGGCGTGGACCGGGTGACCTCGACGAAGTCGGCGCCACTCGAGCCGCGACGACCGGGAGTGGTCGGCTTGCTCTTACGAATTGCCATGTGGGTTTCCCTCAGACTCTCTGCTCCTCGGAGATCGGCCGCCTCAGGCGACCGACCCTCCGAAGATGTCGATGGCTCCGTCGGTCAGGGTCACGATGGCGCGCTTGGTGTCCTTGCGCTTGCCCATCCCGAAGCGCGTGCGACGCGCCTTGCCCTGACGGTTGATCGTGTTCACCGAGGAGACCTTGACGTCGAAGATCTTCTCGACGGCGATCTTGATCTCGGTCTTGTTGGCGTCGGCAGCCACCAGGAAGGTGTACTTGCCCTCGTCCATCAGCCCGTAGCTCTTCTCGGAGACGACCGGGGACAGCACGACGTCGCGGGGATCCTTGTTCAGCGCGCTCACTTGGCGGCCTCCTCATCGGACGAGGCGGACTCCTTGACCGCGTTCACGAACCCGGCGGCCTTGGCGGCCTCCGGAGTCGCGAACCAGACCTCGGCCCTGGTGCGGCCGTACCACGGGGAGTCCGGGGTGTGGAACTTCATCGAGCCCTGGTTGCCCTTGATGTCGAAGCCCTCGGGAGCGGAGCCGTCGGCCAGCGGGGCCGCGGAGCCCTCGCCGAACGGCGCATCCGCGGCAGCAGCAGGCGCGGCAGCGGCGGCGGGGGCCGACGAGCCGGCCTTCGCCGCGGCGAAGGTCGAGGTGGGCAGGGTCAGGGAGGCCTGGGCCACGAAGTCCTCGAGCGCATCGGCGGTGAAGACCACGTCGTCGGACAGCATGACGTCGTAGGTGTTCACCTGGTCCGCGTACAGGACGTGGGCGGCAGGCAGGTTGCGGGTGCTCAGGGCGCCCAGGTCGTCGTCACGACGCACGACCACCAGCAGGTGGCGACGATCGGAGACGTGCGACAGGGTGACCTTCGCAGCCTTGGTGGAGGCGGACTCGCCCGCGAGGAGCGAGGACACGACGTGCACGCGGCCGTTGCGGGCCCGGTCCGAGAGGGCACCGCGCAGGGCGGCGGCCTTCATCTTCTTGGGGGTGCGCTGGCTGTAGTCGCGCGGGACGGGCCCGTGGACGGTGCCACCGCCGGTGAACTGCGGGGCGCGGAGCGAGCCCTGGCGGGCACGGCCGGTGCCCTTCTGCTTCCAGGGCTTCTTGCCGCCGCCGCGCACCTCGGCGCGGGTCTTGGCCTTGTGGGTGCCCTGTCGGGCCGCCGCCTGCTGGGCGACGACGACCTGGTGGATCAGGGCCACGTTGGTCTGGACGTCGAAGATCGACGCAGGCAGCTCGACGGTGCCGGACTTCTTGCCGGCCGGGTCGAGCACGTCGACGGTCAGATTCGCTGCCATCGGGCTCAGGCCTCCTTCGCGGGAGTCTTGACAGCCGAGCGGACCAGCACGAGGCCGCCCTTGGGGCCGGGGACGGCACCCTTGAGGAGCACGAGGCCCTTCTCGACGTCGACCGCGTGAACGGTCAGGTTCTGGACACTGGTGCGGTCGCCGCCCATGCGGCCAGCCATGCGCTGGCCCTTGAACACGCGACCGGGGGTGGAGGCGCCGCCGATGGAGCCGGGCTTGCGGTGGTTGCGGTGCTGGCCGTGCGTGGCGCTGACGCCCGCGAAGCCGTGACGCTTCATGACACCCGCGGTGCCCTTGCCCTTGGAGGTGCCCACGACGTCGACCTTCTGGCCCGCGGCGAAGATCGACGCGTCGATCTCCTGGCCGAGGGAGTAGTCGGCGGCGTCGGAGGGGCGCAGCTCGACGAGGTGGCGGCGCGGGGGCACGCCGGCCTTCTCGAAGTGGCCCTTGAGCGGCTTCGACACCTTGCGGGGGTCGATCTGCCCGAAGGCGATCTGGACCGCGTTGTAGCCGTCGGTCTCGACGGAGCGGACCTGGGTGACGACGTTCGCGCCGGTCTGCACGACGGTCACGGGCACGAGCTTGCCGTTCTCGTCCCAGACCTGGGTCATGCCGAGCTTGGTGCCGAGCACGCCCGCGACGGGGGTGGCCTTCTGGCCGGTCAGTTCGTTGCTCATCTCCACCACCCTCAGAGCTTGATCTCGATGTTGACGTCCGCCGGCAGGTCGAGGCGCATGAGCGAGTCCACGGCCTTGGGCGTGGGGTCGACGATGTCGATCAGTCGCTTGTGCGTGCGCATCTCGAAGTGCTCACGGGAGTCCTTGTACTTGTGGGGCGACCGGATCACGACGAACACGTTCTTCTCGGTCGGCAGCGGCACCGGGCCCACCACAGTCGCGCCCGCGGAGGTCACCGTGTCGACGATCTTGCGCGCCGAGCTGTCGATCACCTCGTGGTCGTACGACTTGAGCCGGATGCGGATCTTCTGTCCCGCCATGGCGTCCTGTCTCTCTTCTTCGTCTGGCATGGATGCGGCCTCTCCCCGGTACCCGAGGACGGGCGTGTCGGCCGGTGCGGCGCGAAAAAGCACGGCACAGGACGCCGAGGATCGGCTGCTTCTGCGTCGGATCCCTACCTCTGATGCGCACTCCGCACGACGGTGCGGTTCGCATCCTCGGGACGGACCTCATCCGGTGATCATTCGCCGAGGTGGACCTCGGAGAACGGAACCGGGCATGTCGGCCCGCGCAGACAACTCGAACAGTCTGCCAGACGGGCGCACGGGCCCACAAGGGAGAGTGTCGTGCACCCCGTCACAACGGGGGCCCGGGCGACCGCGCTCAGCGGCTGCGGCTGCGGCTGCTGGGATCGTGCTCCGGCCACGATGCCGGCCCCTGCGCGACGGAGGGCCGGGACCACCGTACGGCATCCGCGCCGCCGGGGTCCCGGCCCTCCCCTCGCTCTCCCGGACGCAGCGGGCCGGGGCGGGCGGGGTGCTGCTACTTGTTCGTGCTGGGGCCGAGCCCGCCCTGGAGCTGGCGCTGGAAGATCACGTAGACGATCAGCACCGGCAGGATCGTGATCGTCACCGAGGCGAACATCGCGCCCCAGTCCGATTCGTAGCCCTGCTGCGCCTGGAGGCTCTTCAGCCCCTGGGCGAGGACGTACTTGTCCTCGTCGGTGTTCAGCACCACCGGCAGGAGGTACTGGTTCCACAGGCCCAGGAAGTTGAAGATCGTGACGCTCATCAGGCCGGGTGTGGCCAGCGGCACCATGATCTGGAAGAACGTGCGGAAGTCCCCGGCGCCGTCGATCGCGGCGGCCTCGGCGATCTCCTCCGGCAGCTGCCGGAAGAAGGCGTAGAGGAAGAACACCGTGAACGGCAGCGCGAAGCCCACGTAGGCGAGGATCAGCCCGATGTACGTGCCCCGCAGACTCATGTTCATCAGCACGAAGAACAGCGGGACGACGGCGAGGAAGATCGGGAACGTGAGCCCCGCGATCATCCCGTAGTAGATGATCCGACGGCCCGGGAATTCGAAGCGCGCCAGGACATACGCGCACATCGCGCCCAGCAGCATCACCAGGAACAGCGCACCGCCGACGACGATGAGCGTGTTCATGAAGTAGCGGCCGATCCCGGCCTCGGTCCAGGCGGTGATGAAGTTGTCGAGGTTCCACTCGCTCGGCATCGAGAACGGCGAGGTGAGGATCTCCCGGGACGTCTTGAACGAGCTGTAGACGGTCCACAGCAGCGGCAGCACCACCGCGAGGGTCCACACGATCAGGACGATGTGGGCGACGCCGGCGAAGGCGCGGTCGCCGCGGCTGCGGCGGGGCCGACGAGGCTCGATCCGGCGCGTGCCGCTCTCTCCAGCGGAGGGGGAGGCGGCCGCGTCGAGGGGCGGGGCCTGGGTCATGCGTCCTCCTTCGACCGGCTGCCGAACAGCACGATGACGGCCATCAGCATCGTCACCAGCGCCAGCACCACGCCCATCGCCGAGGCGAGGCCGAACTGCGAACGCGCGAAGGCGGTCTCGTAGAGATAGCGGGAGACCACCTCGGTGCTGCGGGCGGTGCCTCCCGACGGGGTCATCACCGAGACGTAGACGAACATGTCCAGCGCCATGATCCCCATGTAGACCACCGCGGTGGAGACGTTCTCCCGGATCTGCGGGAGCACGACCTGCGCGGCGAGCCTGACCCGGCCGCAGCCGTCGAGCCGGGCGGCCTCGATGATCTCCGAGGGAATCGCCTTGATCGCGGCGACGAACAGGACCATGTAGAAGCCGACGAGCGACCACACCACGGCCAGGATGATCGCGCCGAGGGCGTAGCGGGGATCGCCGAGCCAGGCGGTGCCGACCAGCCGGACGTCCGCGCCGAGGGCGTTCAGCAGCCGCAGCGGGAGGTTCAGCAGGCCGTTGAGCAGGCCGCCGTTCGGGGAGTAGATGAAGGCGAAGAGGATGCCGATGACGACGGCCGGCAGCACGTAGGGGAAGAAGCTCACCACGCGATAGATGCTCGAGCCCCGGATGCCGTGGATCTCGCCCTTGGTGTCCCCGCCGATCGTGACCATGACGGCCAGGACGAAGGCGAGGGTGATGGTCACCGTGGGCAGGATGATCATCAGCAGCAGGTTGTTGCGCAGCGCCTTGAGGTAGACCGGGTCGGTGAAGATCCTGACGTAGTTGTCCAGGCCGATGAAGTCGGCGTTCCCGCTGACACCCTTCCAGTCGGTGAGGGAGTAGTAGAACGCCTGCAGGAAGGGCGAGACGACGAAGACGATGTAGACCAGCAGCGGGAGGCCGAGGAAGACGGCGAAGAACAGCAGGCGCGACGGCGCGGGGCGCCGGCCGCGCCGCACGCGGGGTGCGTGCGGCGCGTCCGACGGCCCGGCGAGGGCCGTTGTCGGGAGGCTCATCCCTCGACGTCGAACTTCTCGATGCTGTCGTCCTCCCGCACGCGGTCGAGGACGGCCTGGGAGCGCTCGCGCACCTCGTCGGCCTTGATCCCGCCGCTGAGGAACTCGTTCCAGATCGGCTTGAAGTCCGGCCCGAGGCCGTACCAGTCCGTGAAGTTCCAGGTGAAGACGTTCTCGCCCGCGGCCTGGATCATCTCGTTCGCGGAGGCCAGCGCCGTGGAGCCGAACGCGTCCTCGGGCACGGAGTCCTTCACGATCGTGGTGGAGGAGGTGACCTTCGCGAAGTTCTGCGCCTGCTCCTTGGAGAGCATCACGCGCAGGAACTCGAGGCCGCCGGCGCCGTTCTTCGCCTGGGCCGGGACCTGGAAGGGCTCGCCCGCGGTGCCGTGGATGGCCTCGGCCGGCATCGCGCCGTCCGTGCTCAGCAGCGGCTCGGGACAGCCGGTCATCGCGAAGTCGTCGGGGGTGACGCCCTTCTGCTCGTTCTCGATCCACGAGCCCGACGGGTACATGACGGCCTTCCCGGTGACCCACTGCGCCTGGGCCTCGGTGTGCTTGATGCCGGCGCCGCCGGGCAGGAAGAAGTCCGCCGCGACCGCCTCGCCGATGGCGTCGATCGCCTGCACCACGGCGTCCTGCTCGTACGCTCCCGCATCGAGGGAGTCGAGCGCCGTGGCGACCTCCTTGCCTCCCTGCTTGACCGCCATCGCGATCGCCATGGTGTGGTAGTAGTCCGCGGCGTTCTGGCCGCCGAAGGCGAAGAGCGAGAGCCCCTCCCCGGCGGCGTTCTCGCCGATGGTCATGACGTCGTCCCAGGTGACCGGGGCGCTCCAGCCCTTCTCCTCGAACTGCTTGGCGGAGTACCACAGCGCGAACACCGTGTACACGTAGTTCAGGGAGTAGAGCTTGCCGGAGTAGGTGCCGGGCTCGAGAGCGCCGGGCAGGAGGGACTCCTCGATCGTGCCGCCGTCGATGGAGGGCGCCTTGATGAGCTCGTCGAGCGTGGCGAGCTGCCCCTCGGAGATGAGTGCCGCGGAGTTCATCGCCTGCGCGCCGGAGTTGTCGAAGACGTCCGGCGGCTCGCCCGCGACGAAGCGGGGCTGCAGCTCGGGCTGGATGTCGACGGTCGAGCTGACGTCGACCTCGATGCCGTCGTGCAACTCGGACATCGCCTTGCCCGCGTCGATCGCGTACTGCTCGCCGTAGCCGCCGTTGAAGATGACGACCTCGACGGGCTGGGAGGGGTCGACACCGAAGGGGTTCTCGTCGCTGACCTCGCCGCCGCCCTCGGCGACGCCGCCGCCGTCGGAGCCGCCGCCGTCGTCGTCACCGCCGCCGCCACCGGTCGCGCAGGCCGCGAGCGCCCCGGCGCCGACGCCAGCACCGGCCATCGCGAGGAAGCGCCGGCGGGATGCTGCGAGACGGTCGAGGGGGGTCAGCGGCAGGTTCGTGCTGTCACTGGGAGTGTCCATGGGATCTCTTTCGTCGTTGAAAGGGCCGGGTTCGCCATGCCGAGCGCGCACCCGAGGGTGTCGTGGCCCACATGCTACGCCGCAGTATGTCCAGAGCCCGACCGAATCCGTCCCGGGCGCGTCACGTTTTCATATACCCGGTCAGAACCTCCCCGTCGGCGCGCGGCGGCGTCCGGTGCGAGGGGCCGGGGGGCGCCGTCCGCCGGGCACGGCCACGAGCACCCCGCCGTGTTCAGGGATCGCCCCGGGAGCGCTCAGGCGGATCCGGAACCGGGGGGTTACCGTGACCCCCATGAGTCAGAGTCCCTACGCCCGTCAGAGCCCCTCGGCGTCGTCCCCGCTGACCGCGCGCCTCTACGACCTCGAGTATCCGCGGTCCCTCGGCGTGTACAGCACCTACCAGGAGGTGCAGTCTGTGGTCGACACCCTCGCCGACCACGAGTTCCCGGTGCAGTCCACGCTGATCGTCGGCACGGATCTGAAGCTCATGGAGCGGGTCACCGGCCGACGCACCTGGCCGAAGGTGATCGGGCAGGGCATCCTGTCCGGGCTGTGGATGGGCCTGTTCCTCGGGCTGCTGTTCATGCTGATCACGCCCGGCGATCTGATGATCGTCCTGTCGAGCGTGCTGATGGGCATCGTGTTCTTCACCGTGTGGTCCGTCATCGGCTATGCGATGACCGGCGGGAAGCGGGACTTCACCTCGATGACCTCGACGATCCCGATGCAGTACGAGCTGCTGGTCGAGCACAGGCATGCGGACCAAGCACGGCGGATCCTCGCGGAGTCCGGTGCCGGGCCGGCCGTGGCCCCCTCCCCCGCGGCGGCGCCGCAGACCTCGCCCCAGGCGAGCGGACGCTTCGGCAGCCCTGCCCCGACGCAAGGCGGCGGGCAGTACGGCGCTCCCGCACCCACCCAGGGCAGCGGGCAGTACGGCTCCCCGTCCGGGCAGAGCGGTCCCGGGTACGGCGCACCCGGCCCGCAGCAGGGCGGGTTCTCTGCGCAGGGTCAGTCCGGGCAGCAGGGTGTGGGTCCACAGCACGGCACTGGTCAGCAGCAGGGGTTCGGCGCCGCTCCCGCGCCCGGCAGCAGCGCGGACCAGGCCGGTGCGTTGTCGCGCCCGCACCGCCCGAGCTTCGGGCAGCCCGCCGGCACCCCGCAGCGCGAGGACGGCCAGGCGGGCGGCACGCAGGACTGGACGGCGACCGGGGACCACCGGAGCCCCGGCACTGCGCCGCAGGATGACACTGCACAGCAGGATGGCGCTGCGCAACCGGACGGCGCCGCGCCGCAGAACGGCACGACGCCGGAGCGCTGAGCCTCCCGACGCATCGCATCTCCAGAGCCCCCGGTCGACGATCCGTCGGCCGGGGGCTCTCCTGTGCCCGTCTCCGGGCCACGGGTCTCCGTCTCCGGACCACGGGATCCTGCATGTCCATCCCCGGGGGCGCCGGAGAGGCGCACCGTCGCCCCAGCTCGCCACCGTCCAGCCCGGCCCTCGCCCTGCCTGAGGCTCCACTCGCTCCGGCGCGAACCTCGGCCTGCGGCGACCCCCGTCCCGCCTCGACGGAGCATCGTCCAGGGACTGCGCTGTCGGCCGGACGAGGGAAGACCACATGGTAGTCCCCGCCCCGAATGCCGTCCGGAGATGCGAGAAGGCCCCGCACCGGCGAACCGGTGCGGGGCCTTCTCTGCGCGGTGCCCCGAGGGGGCGAGTCACGTCGGCGGGGTCTCCCCCGCTCAGATCACTTGTTGATCTTGGTGACGCGGCCGGAGCCCACGGTGCGGCCACCCTCACGGATGGCGAAGCCGAGGCCCTCCTCCATGGCGATGGGCTGGATCAGCTCCACCGTCATCTCGGTGTTGTCGCCGGGCATGACCATCTCGGTGCCCTCGGGCAGCGTGATGACGCCGGTGACGTCGGTGGTCCGGAAGTAGAACTGCGGACGGTAGTTCGAGTAGAACGGGTTGTGACGGCCGCCCTCGTCCTTGGACAGGATGTAGACCTGCGCCTCGAACTCGGTGTGCGGGGTGATGGTGCCAGGCTTGGCCACGACCTGGCCGCGCTCGACGTCCTCGCGCTTGGTGCCGCGGAGCAGCAGGCCGCAGTTCTCGCCGGCCCACGCCTCGTCCATCTGCTTGTGGAACATCTCGATGCCGGTGACCGTGGTCTTCTGGGGCGCACGGATGCCGAGGATCTCGACCTCGGAGTTGATCGCGAGCTTGCCGCGGTCGACCTTGCCGGTGACGACGGTTCCACGACCCTGGATCGTGAAGACGTCCTCGATCGGCATGAGGAACGGCTGGTCGAGGTCACGGACCGGGTCCGGGATCTTCTCGTCCACGGCCTCCATGAGGTCCTCGACGGACTTGACCCACTTGGGATCGCCCTCGAGAGCCTTCAGCGCGGAGACCTGGATGATCGGCGCGTCCTCGTCGAAGCCCTGGGAGCCCAGCATCTCGCGGACCTCCATCTCGACGAGCTCGAGGATCTCCTCGTCCTCGACCATGTCGGACTTGTTGAGGGCGGCGAGCAGGTAGGGGACGCCGACCTGCTTCGCGAGCAGCACGTGCTCACGGGTCTGGGCCATCGGGCCGTCGGTGGCGGCGACCACGAGGATGGCGCCGTCCATCTGCGCCGCACCGGTGATCATGTTCTTCACGTAGTCGGCGTGGCCGGGCGCGTCGACGTGCGCGTAGTGGCGCTTGTCGGTCTCGTACTCGATGTGCGAGACGTTGATCGTGATGCCGCGCTGCTTCTCCTCGGGCGCGTTGTCGATCGTGTCGAAATCACGCTTCTCGTTGACCTCGGGGAACTTGTCGTACAGGACCTTCGAGATCGCGGCGCTCAGCGTGGTCTTGCCGTGGTCGACGTGACCGATGGTGCCGATGTTGACGTGCGGCTTGGTCCGCTCGAACTTGGCCTTGGCCATTGTGGTGTCCTCCTAGGACTTTCTCGTGGTACTTCTGGATCGGGATCGGATCCCCTCCCCGAGAGGAGGGAGTCCGAGGGAAGCGGGGGACCAGGAGAAGGAGCCTACCTGCTCCCCCGGCCTCTCACTCGCCCCGGGTCTTCGCGACGATCTCGTCCGCGATGCTGGACGGGACCTCCGCGTAGCTGTGGAACTGCATCGTGTACATCGCACGACCCTGGGTCTTGGACCGCAGGTCGCCGACGTAGCCGAACATCTCCGACAGCGGGACGAGAGCACGGACGATCTTGACCCCGCTCGCGTCCTCCATCGACTGCACCTGCCCGCGACGCGAGTTCAGGTCGCCGATGACATCTCCCATGTACTCCTCAGGAGTACGGACCTCGACGTCCATGAGCGGCTCGAGGAGGACCGGCTGCGCCTTGCGCAGGGCCTCCTTGGCGGCCATGGAGCCGGCGATCTTGAAGGCCATCTCCGAGGAGTCGACGTCGTGGTACGCGCCGTCGATCAGGGAGGCCTTCACGTTCACGACCGGGTAGCCGGCGAGGATGCCCGACTGCAGGGCGTCCTGGATGCCCGCGTCCACGCTCGGGATGTACTCGCGCGGGATGCGGCCGCCGGTGACCTTGTTCTCGAACTCGTAGAACACGCCGTCCTCGGCATCGGTCAGCGGGCCGAAGGTGATCTGGACCTTCGCGAACTGGCCGGAGCCGCCGGTCTGCTTCTTGTGGGTGAAGTCGAACTTCTCCACCGTCCGCTTGATCGTCTCGCGGTAGGCCACCTGCGGCTTGCCGATGTTCGCCTCGACGTTGAACTCGCGGCGCATGCGGTCCACGAGGACGTCGAGGTGCAGCTCGCCCATGCCGCGGATGACGGTCTGGCCGGTCTCCTCGTCGAGCTCCACCTGGAAGGTCGGATCCTCCTTGGCGAGCTTCTGGATGGCCACACCCAGCTTCTCCTGGTCGCCCTTGGTCTTGGGCTCGATGGCCACGGAGATCACGGGCTCCGGGAAGCTCATCGACTCCAGCTGGATCGGGTGCGCCGGATCGGTCAGGGTGTCACCGGTGGTGGTGTCCTTCAGGCCGATGAACGCGTAGATGTGGCCGGCGAAGGCCTCCTCCACGGGGTTCTCCTTGTTGGAGTGCATCTGGAAGAGCTTCCCGACGCGCTCCTTCTTGCCGGTGGTGGCGTTGAGGATCTGCTCGCCCTGCTTGACCTGGCCCGAGTAGACGCGGACGTAGGTCAGCGACCCGAAGAACGGGTGCGCGGCGACCTTGAACGCGAGGCCCGAGAAGGGCGCGTCCCAGTCCGCGGCGCGGGTCAGCTCGACCGACTCGTCGCCCGGCTTGTGCCCGACCATGTCGGGGACGTCGAGCGGCGAGGGCAGGTAGTCGATGACACCGTTCAGGACGGGCTGGACGCCCTTGTTCTTGAAGGCGGTGCCGCAGAAGACCGGGTAGGCCTCCGAGGAGATGGTGAGCTTGCGGATGCCCGCCTTCAGCTCCTCGAGCGTGAGGTCGCCCTCCTCGAGGTACTTGTCCATGAGCTCCTCGGAGCTCTCGGCGACGTCCTCGACGAGCTTGGCGCGGTACTCGTCGACGGTGTCCTGGAGGTCCTCCGGGATCGGGATCTCGCGCTGCCACTGGCCGAGCGCGGGATCACCCTTCTTGGAGTTGATCGCCTTCATGTCCTCCTCGAGCGTCTCGGGCCACTCGTAGGCCTTCATCTCGACGAGGTCGACGACGCCGCGGAAGTCGTTCTCCGCGCCGATCGGGACCTGCATGACCAGCGGCTTCGCACCGAGGCGGTCGACGATCGTCTTCACGGTGAAGAAGAAGTCGGCGCCCAGCTTGTCCATCTTGTTGACGAAGCAGATGCGCGGGACGTCGTACTTGTCGGCCTGGCGCCAGACGGTCTCCGACTGGGGCTCCACGCCCTCCTTGCCGTCGAACACCGCGACGGCGCCGTCGAGCACGCGCAGCGAGCGCTCCACCTCGACGGTGAAGTCGACGTGGCCGGGCGTGTCGATGATGTTGATCTGGTTGTCGTGCCAGTAGCAGGTCGTCGCGGCCGACGTGATCGTGATGCCGCGCTCCTTCTCCTGCTCCATCCAGTCCATCGTGCCGGCGCCGTCATGGGTCTCGCCCATCTTGTAGTTCACGCCGGTGTAGAAGAGGATGCGCTCGGTCGTGGTGGTCTTGCCGGCATCGATGTGAGCCATGATGCCGATGTTGCGGACCTTGGTGAGGTCGCTGAGCACTTCGAGTGCCACGGGCTTGTGCCTTTCTGGAGAACGGGTGCTGCAGGAGCCGCCGGGAGGCGATCGGTGGGGCCCACTCCGAAGGAGCGGACCCCACCGTGCTCTCACCAGCGGTAGTGAGCGAAGGCCCGGTTGGACTCGGCCATCTTGTGAGTGTCCTCGCGGCGCTTGACAGCGGCGCCGAGGCCGTTGGAGGCGTCGAGGATCTCGTTCATCAGACGCTCGGTCATGGTGTTCTCGCGGCGGGCGCGGGAGTAGCTGACCAGCCAGCGCAGCGCGAGGGTGGTGGAGCGGCCGGGCTTGACCTCGATCGGGACCTGGTAGGTCGCACCGCCGACGCGGCGGGAGCGGACCTCGAGGGACGGCCGGATGTTGTCCAGCGCCTTCTTCAGGGTGACGACCGGGTCCTGGCCGTTCTTCTCACGGGCGCCCTCGAGCGCTCCGTAGACGATCCCCTCGGCGACGGTCTTCTTGCCGTCCAGGAGGATCTTGTTGATGAGCTGGGTGACGATCGGCGAGCCGTAGACCGGGTCGACGACGAGCTGGCGCTTGGGAGCGGGGCCCTTACGAGGCATTACTTCTTCTCCTTCTTCGCGCCGTAGCGGGAGCGCGCCTGCTGGCGGCCCTTGACGGCCTGGGTGTCCAGGGCGCCTCGCACGATCTTGTAGCGGACACCGGGCAGGTCCTTCACACGGCCGCCGCGGACGAGCACGATCGAGTGCTCCTGCAGGTTGTGACCCTCACCGGGGATGTAGGCGGTGACCTCGACGCCGGTGGAGAGCTTCACACGCGCGATCTTGCGCAGCGCGGAGTTCGGCTTCTTGGGGGTCTGGGTGTAGACGCGCGTGCAGACGCCGCGGCGCTGGGGAGACCCCTTGAGCGCGGGCGTCTTCGAGGCGGACGACCGGGCGTCCCGCCCCTTGCGCACCAGCTGCTGGATAGTGGGCACAGCTTCTCTTCCTGTTCGGCCATCGGGAGTGTTCGTCCCGCTGGATCGACTTCTTCGACCGCTCGCGCGGCCCGCGACCCGATCCGCCGCCCCATGGCCCGGGGCTCGGCGGCTCGACCCGCCCGTCAGGTGATGGCACCTGCCGGGCGTCCTGGAGGACCGTGATCGGTGCCCGCGGGCCGGGGCCGGGCCTGGCCGCCGTCCCGCTTTCGGGCACGCCGCGAGGATCCGCTCCTCGCGGGGGACGCCTCCCGCCGGCTCCGAGGAGCGACGGTTCTGTCCCGGTCACGACCAGAGGGCACTCCGGACGCGCACTCGATTCTACTGAGACGCGCACGATGCGGTCAAAGCTTCGCGTCCCATCCGACGCAGATCACATGACGGCATGTGGCCGGGAACTTGCATCGAGGTGAAGCGGCAGGGTACGGGACCGGAACGCGACGAGCGCGCCGCAGATGCGGCGCGCTCGTGGCGTGAGAGAGGCATGTCGATCAGCTGCTCTCCCGGGCAGATCTCCTACCGCTCGTTCCTCGCAGTACGTCGATCAGCCGCTCTCCCGCGCTGATCTCCTACCGCTCGTTCCTCGCAGTACGTCGATCAGCGGATGCCGAGCTGGGAGGTGCAGGACGGCCAGGCGCCCCAGCCCTGGTTCGCCTGGACCTTCTTGGCGATGTCGATCTGCTGCTCGCGGGTGGCGAGGTCGGCGCGGGGCGCGTACTTGTCGCCGCCGTAGGCCTTCCAGGTCTGGTTGTTGAACTGGATGCCGCCGTAGTAGCCGTTGCCGGTGTTGATCGACCAGTTGCCGCCGGACTCGCACTGGGCGAGGCGGTCCCACACGCCGCCGGACGCGGCGGCGGGGGCGGAGGCGCCGGTGTTGCCGGACTCCGAGGACTTCTCCTCGGTGGACTCGGTGGACTCGCGCTCGGAGCTGCGGTTCGACTTGGTGTCGGACTCGCGCGTCTCGGTCTTCGGCGCCTCCTGGGCGGCGGGAGCGGCCTGCTCCTCCTCGACCTCGGCCTCGGCCTCGGCCTCGGCCTCGGCCGAGGGCTCGGGCTCGGGGGCAGGCTTGGTGCCCTTGGCGACGACCTCGGTGACGGGCTCGGCGACGACCTTCTCCGAGACGAGCTCGGACTCGGTGACCTCGCCGTCCACGACGGTGTCGGTGTAGACCTTCTCGGTCGAGCCGGCCTTGCCCTCGGTGGTGGTCTTCGTGGTGCCCTCGGTGAGGGAGTCGTCCTCGACGGTCTTCGTCTCGAAGGGGATCTCCTCGGTCTCCTTGCGCTCCTTCTCGCGGACGCGGTGGATCTCGTGGGTCGCGCCGTCCTCGAGGACGGTGTCGAGCGGGACATCGGAGGTGTCGGTGTCCTCGACATCGCCGAGGACCTTCTTCATCGCCTCGCCCACGGTGAGGGCGGTGACCTCGAAGGTGTCCTGACCGTACTGGCCGACGAAGGTGACGGTCTTGCGGGTGACCACGGAGACCTCGCCGCCCGCGTCCTCGAGGGAGGTCTCGGGGGCGGGGCTGATCGCGGCGCCCTCGGCCTTGTACTCGGTCTCCGCGAGCGCGTCGGCGACGGTGTCACCGGTGGTCAGCAGCTCCTGCTCCTCGCCGTCGATGGAGACGGTGACGGGGGTGCGCTGGACGACCTGGATGTCCATGCCGTCGGTGACGAGCTCCTCGAGGCCCGGGGTCACGAGGTCAGTGTCCTTGACCTCGATGCCCTGGGCGGCGAGCAGGTCGCCGACGGTGGGCTGGGAGAAGATGCGGACCGCGGTCTCCTCGCCGTACGCGGTGATCTGGGCCTCGTTGGACATCGCGAAGGCGGTGCCGCCGCCGCCGACTGCCACCACGCACACGGTCGCCGCGCCGACGATCCACGGAGTCTTCTTCACTGTTCCACCTTTTCCCTGCCGCGTCCGCGGCCTTCACGTGTCGTTCCCTGAGCGTCGGATCCCGCAGGGCGGGATCTGCAGCTCCGGCACGCGCGCACCCCCGCGGGCGCGGGTCGGTGCTGCAGGAAAGGTCGCGTGGGAACTGCCGGGGCCACTCTTCCGTTCTTCTCCACTTGACGTAAGGGGTGAAACCGGACTTTGGGCTGGGGCCCACGAGGCCTTTACCCTCTCGTGAACCTCCGCGTCCGACAGATCACGCCGAGTCCGGCCAGAGGCCTCTTCGGCGCGACGCAGGCCACTCCCCCACCCTCCCGACGGGCCTTCGGAGGGCGTTTCCTCCGCAGGACGCCCGCAGGACGCAGGAACGCCGCGGGGCGGCCCCACCGTGTGGTGGGACCGCCCCGCGGCGTTCTCGGTCAGAGGGCGCTCAGCACCCGCTCACCGCTGCTCCGCTCACCGGAAGTCGGTGCGGAAGGGATCTGCGTAATCGATGTCGTCGAGGTTGACCGCGCCGGTCTGGCCGAAGCCGGAGAAGTCCAGCTCGTCGTAGCCCGGCACCTGGTACATCTGCGCCTTCGCCTCGTCGGTGGGCTCGACCGCGATGCGGCGGAACCGCGACAGGCCGGTGCCCGCCGGGATGAGCTTGCCGATGATGACGTTCTCCTTGAGCCCCATGAGCTGATCGCTCTTGCGGTTCAGGGCGGCCTCGGTGAGCACCCGGGTGGTCTCCTGGAAGGAGGCCGCCGAGAGCCACGACTCGGTCGCGAGCGACGCCTTGGTGATGCCCATCAGCTCCGGACGGCCCGAGGCCGGCTGACCGCCCTCGGAGAGGACCCGACGGTTCTCCCGCTCGAAGGTGACGCGCTCGGCGAAGTCGCCCGGCAGCAGATCGGTGTCGCCGGACTCGATGACCGTCACGCGACGGAGCATCTGGCGCACGATGACCTCGATGTGCTTCGCATGGATGTCCACGCCCTGGGAGATGTACACCTTCTGGACCTCGTCCACGAGGTGCTGCTGCACCTTGCGGGGGCCGAGGATGCGCAGCACCTGCTTGGGATCGACGGAGCCCTGGGTGAGCTGCTGGCCGACCTCGATGTGGTCGCCGTCGGCGATCAGCAGGGTGACGCGCTTGGAGACGGTGTAGGTGACCTCGTCCGAGCCGTCGTCCGGCGTGACCGTGATCCGGCGCTGCTTGTCGTTCTCCTCGATCGCGGCGCGACCGGAGAACTCGGAGATCGGCGCGAAGCCGGCCGGGGTGCGGGCCTCGAACAGCTCCTGCACACGCGGCAGACCGTGCGTGATGTCGCCGTCGGCGCTGGCCACACCACCGGAGTGGAAGGTACGCATGGTCAGCTGCGTGCCGGGCTCGCCGATGGACTGGGCCGCGACGATGCCGACGGCCTCGCCGATGTCGACCAGCTGACCGGTCGCGAGCGACTTGCCGTAGCACTGGGCGCAGGTACCCACCGCCGAGTCGCAGGTCAGCACGGAGCGGATCTTCACCTCGCGCACGCCCGCCTCGACGAGCTGCTCGATGACCACGTCGCCGAGCTCGGTGCCTGCCGGCGCCGCCTCGGTGCCGTCGGCGCCAATCGCGGCGGTCGCGAGGACACGGCCGTAGACCGTGGACTCCGCGTGCTCGTGCATGCGCAGCACGCCGCCCTCCTCGACCGCGATCGGGAGCACGAGGCCCTTGGTGGTGCCGCAGTCGTCCTCGCGGACGATGACGTCCTGGGAGACGTCGACCAGACGACGGGTCAGGTAGCCCGACTGGGCGGTCTTCAGCGCCGTGTCCGCCAGGCCCTTGCGGGAGCCGTGCGAGGCCACGAAGTACTCCAGGACCGAGAGCCCCTCCTTGTAGTTGGAGAGGATCGGGCGCGGGATGATCTCGCCCTTCGGGTTGGTGACCAGGCCGCGCATGCCGGCGATCTGGCGGATCTGCATCCAGTTGCCTCGGGCGCCGGAGTCCACCATGCGGTAGATGGTGTTGGTCGACTCGAAGTTCGCCCGCATCGCCTGGTCGACCTCGTTGGTCGCCTCGGTCCAGATGTCGATGAGCTCCGCGTTGCGCTCGGACTCGGAGATGAGGCCGAGGTCTCGGTTCTCCTGGACCTGGGCGGCCTTCGCCTCGTGCTTCGCGATGATCTCCGCCTTGCCGGGCGGGGTCACCACGTCCGACAGCGCGAAGGACGCGCCCGAGCGGGTGGACCACGAGAAGCCGTAGGCCTTCAGCGCGTCGAGGGACGCGGCGACCTGGCCCTTGTCGTAGCGCTCGGCGAGGGCGTTGACGATCCCGCCCAGGCGCTTCTTGCCGACCTGGCCCTGCACGAAGGGGAAGTCCTCCGGCAGCGTCTCGTTGAAGTACACCGCGCCGAGGGTGGTGGTGAGGGTGATCGGGTCGCCCTCGGTCCAGCCCTCGGGGGCCTCCCAGTCGCTCGGCGGGACGATGTCCTCGAAGCGGAGGGACACGGGCGCGTTCAGGTGCAGCTCACCGCGGTCGAAGGCCATGATCGCCTCGGCCACCGAGGAGAAGGAGCGGCCCGCGCCCTCGACGTCCTCGCGCACCGTGGTGATGTGGTACAGGCCGATGATCATGTCCTGCGCGGGCATGGTGACCGGACGGCCGTCGGACGGCTTGAGGATGTTGTTCGAGGACAGCATCAGGATGCGGGCCTCGGCCTGCGCCTCCGCCGACAGCGGCAGGTGCACGGCCATCTGGTCGCCGTCGAAGTCCGCGTTGAAGGCGGCGCACACCAGCGGGTGCAGGTGGATCGCCTTGCCCTCGACGAGCTGCGGCTCGAAGGCCTGGATGCCCAGGCGGTGCAGGGTCGGCGCACGGTTCAGCAGCACCGGGTGCTCGGTGATGACCTCCTCGAGCACGTCCCAGACCTCGGGGCGGGCGCGCTCGACCATGCGCTTGGCGGCCTTGACGTTCTGGGCGTGGCTGAGCTCGACCAGGCGCTTCATGACGAAAGGCTTGAACAGCTCCAGCGCCATGCCCTTGGGCAGACCGCACTGGTGCAGCTTCAGCTGCGGGCCGTTGACGATCACGGAGCGGGCGGAGTAGTCCACGCGCTTGCCCAGCAGGTTCTGGCGGAAGCGGCCCTGCTTGCCCTTGAGCATGTCGGAGAGCGACTTCAGCGGACGGTTGCCGGGGCCCGTGACCGGGCGGCCGCGACGGCCGTTGTCGAACAGCGAGTCGACCGACTCCTGCAGCATGCGCTTCTCGTTGTTCACGATGATCTCGGGGGCGCCGAGATCCAGCAGCCGCTTGAGGCGGTTGTTGCGGTTGATCACGCGACGGTACAGGTCGTTGAGGTCGGAGGTCGCGAAGCGGCCACCGTCCAGCTGCACCATCGGGCGCAGGTCCGGCGGGATCACCGGGACCGCGTCCAGCACCATGCCGACGGGCGAGTTGGTGGTGGTGAGGAAGGCGGAGACGACCTTGAGGCGCTTGAGCGCACGGGCCTTCTTCTGCCCCTTGCCGGTGGCGATGACCTCGCGGAGCGTCTCCGCCTCGGCCTCGAGGTCGAAATCGGAGAGACGACGCTGGATCGCCTCGGCGCCCATGCCGCCCTCGAAGTAGGTGCCGTAGCGCAGCTTCATCGCGCGGTAGAGCTGCTCGTCGCCCTCGAGGTCGGCGACCTTGAGGGTCTTGAAGCGCTCCCACACACGGGTGATGCGGTCGACCTCCGCGTCGTACTTCTTGCGGATCTGGGCCTGCTCGCGCTCGGAGGAGTCGCGGACCTTGCGCTTCGCGTCGGCCTTGGCACCCTCCTCCTCGAGCTGGGCGAGGTCCTTCTCCGCGGTGACGGCGCGCTGGTTGATCGCGGCGTCACGCTCGTTCTCGAGCTCCTTGACCTCGAGGTCGAAGCGGGCCTGCAGATCGGGCATGTCGTCGTGGCGGGCCTGCTCGTCCACGTCGGTGATCATGTACGCCGCGAAGTAGATGATCTTCTCGAGATCCTTCGGGGCCAGGTCCAGCAGGTAGCCGAGTCGGCTCGGCACGCCCTTGAAGTACCAGATGTGGGTGACGGGGGCCGCGAGCTCCACGTGGCCCATGCGCTCACGGCGCACGGCGGACTTGGTGACCTCCACGCCGCAGCGCTCGCAGACGATGCCCTTGAAGCGGACGCGCTTGTACTTGCCGCAGTAGCACTCCCAGTCCCGGGTGGGACCGAAGATGCGCTCGCAGAACAGGCCGTCCATCTCGGGCTTCAGGGTGCGGTAGTTGATGGTCTCGGGCTTCTTGACCTCGCCGTGGGACCAGCCGCGGATGTCATCGGCGGTCGCGAGGCCGATGCGCAGCTCATCGAAGGTGTTGACGTCGAGCACAGGTGTCCTTCTCTCGATCGGAAGTCGTGGTGTCTGAGGGAACGGGGGTCGAGGGCGGGGCCGGGAGGCTCGTCGGCGGCGCGGCGCGGCCGACGGGAGCTCCCGGTCCCCCGTCCGTCAGACCTCTTCGATGGAGCCGACGCCCTCGTGGGGCCGGCGGGACAGGTCGATGCCGAGCTCCTCCGCGGCGCGGAAGACCTCCTCGTCGCTCTCCTGGACCTCCTGGGCGGTGCCGTCGCTGGACAGCACCTCCACGTTCAGGCACAGCGACTGCATCTCCTTGAGCAGCACGCGGAAGGACTCCGGGATCCCGGGCTCGGGAATGTTCTCGCCCTTGACGATCGCCTCGTACACCTTCACGCGGCCCGAGATGTCGTCGGACTTGATGGTCAGTAGCTCCTGCAGGGCGTAGGCGGCGCCGTAGGCCTCCAGGGCCCACACCTCCATCTCGCCGAAGCGCTGGCCGCCGAACTGGGCCTTACCGCCCAGCGGCTGCTGCGTGATCATCGAGTACGGACCGGTCGAGCGAGCGTGCAGCTTGTCGTCCACCAGGTGGTGGAGCTTCAGCATGTACATGTAGCCCACGGAGATCGGGTCCGGGAACGGCTCGCCGGAGCGGCCGTCGAACAGGCGCGCCTTGCCGTTCTCCTTGACCATCCGCTCGCCGTCGCGGTTGGGCAGGTGGTTGGCGATCAGGCCGGTGACCTCGTCGGCGGTGAGGCCGTCGAAGACCGGGACCGCGACCGGGGTGCCGGGCTCGCCGTGCAGCGCGGCCTCGGGCAGATCCGCGGCGGTCGGGTCCTCGGGATCGAGCTCCCAGCCGGACTTCGCGACCCAGCCGAGGTGGGTCTCCATGACCTGGCCGATGTTCATTCGGCCGGGCACGCCCATCGGGTTGAGGATGATGTCGATCGGGGTGCCGTCCTCCAGGAACGGCATGTCCTCGACCGGCAGGATCTTCGCGATGACGCCCTTGTTGCCGTGACGGCCGGCGAGCTTGTCGCCGTCGGTGATCTTGCGCTTCTGGGCCACGTAGACGCGGACCATCTCGTTGACGCCGGTGGGGAGGATGTCCCCGTCCTCGTCGTCGGTGAAGACGCGCACGCCGATGACGGTGCCGGACTCGCCGTGCGGGACGCGCAGCGAGGTGTCGCGCACCTCACGGGCCTTCTCGCCGAAGATCGCGCGCAGCAGGCGCTCCTCCGGGGTCAGCTCGGTCTCGCCCTTCGGCGTCACCTTGCCGACCAGGATGTCGCCCGGCTCGACCTCGGCGCCGATGCGGATGATGCCGCGCTCGTCGAGATCGGCCAGCACGTCGTCGCCGACGTTCGGGATGTCCCGGGTGATCTCCTCCTTGCCGAGCTTGGTGTCGCGGGCGTCGACCTCGTGCTCCTCGATGTGGATCGAGGTGAGGACGTCGTCCTGGACCATGCGCGAGGACAGGATGATGCCGTCCTCGTAGTTGTGACCCTCCCAGGACATGAACGCGACCAGCAGGTTCTTGCCGATGGCGAGCTCGCCCTGGTCGGTCGAGGGGCCGTCGGCCAGGATGGATCCGGCCTCGACGCGGTCGCCCTCGTCGAAGAGGACGCGCTGGTTGTAGGAGTTGCCCGCGTTGGAGCGCTGGAACTTCCCGATCGGGTAGGTCTGACGGGTGCCGTCGTCGGCCATGACCATGATGAGGTCCGCCGAGAGCTCCTCGATGACGCCGCCCTTCTGCGCGACGACCACGTCGCCCGCGTCCACCGCGGCGCGACGCTCCATGCCGGTGCCGACCAGCGGCATCTCGGAGCGGAGCAGCGGCACGGCCTGGCGCTGCATGTTCGAGCCCATGAGCGCACGGTTGGCGTCGTCGTGCTCGAGGAAGGGGATCATCGCGGTCGCGACGGAGACCATCTGACGTGCGGAGACGTCCATGTAGTCCACGTCCGAGATCGGCACGAGGTCGGGCTCGCCGCCGGGGAGGCGCACGAGCACCTCGTCGGCGAGGAAGTGGCCGTCCTCGTCGATCTTCGCGTTCGCCTGGGCGATGATGTGGCGATCCTCGTCGTCCGCGGTGAGGTAGACGATCTCGTCGGTCACGACGGAGTCGACGACCTTGCGGTACGGGGTCTCCACGAAGCCGAAGGGGTTGATGCGGGCGAAGGTCGCCAGCGAGCCGATCAGGCCGATGTTCGGACCCTCGGGGGTCTCGATCGGGCACATGCGGCCGTAGTGGCTCGGGTGGACGTCACGGACCTCCATGCCCGCACGGTCACGGGAGAGGCCGCCCGGGCCCAGCGCCGAGAGGCGACGCTTGTGGGTCAGGCCCGACAGCGGGTTGTTCTGGTCCATGAACTGCGAGAGCTGGGAGGTTCCGAAGAACTCCTTGATCGCCGCGGTGACCGGACGGATGTTGATCAGCGTCAGCGGGGTGATCGCCTCGACGTCCTGCGTGGTCATGCGCTCGCGGACGACGCGCTCCATGCGGGACAGGCCCGTGCGGACCTGGTTCTGGATCAGCTCGCCGACGGCGCGGATGCGACGGTTGCCGAAGTGGTCGATGTCGTCGGTCTCGACGCGCACCGGACGGCCGTCGACGCTCGTGTACTCGGAGACGCCGTCGTGCAGGGCGACGATGTACTTGATGGTCGCGACGATGTCCTGCAGGCGCAGGGTCGACTCGGAGAGGCTGCCCTCGAGTCCGAGCTTCTTGCCGATCTTGTAGCGGCCGACCTTCGCCAGGTCGTAGCGCTTGGCGTTGAAGTAGAGGTTGTTCAGCATCGCCTCGCCCGCATCGCGCGTGGGCGGCTCGCCCGGGCGCTGCTTGCGGTAGATGTCGATGAGGGCCTCGTCCTGGGAGGCGATGCGGTCCTTCTCGAGGGTGGAGCGCATCGACTCGAACTCGCCGAACTCCTCCAGGATGTCGCTGTGGGACATGCCGAGGGCCTGCAGCAGGGTCGTGACGGACTGCTTGCGCTTGCGGTCGATGCGCACGCCGACCTGGTCGCGCTTGTCGACCTCGAACTCGAGCCAGGCGCCGCGCGAGGGGATGACCTTGGCGGAGAAGATGTGCTTGTCCGAGGTCTTGTCGATCGACTCCTCGAAGTACACGCCCGGGGAGCGGACGAGCTGCGAGACGACGACGCGCTCGGTGCCGTTGATGATGAAGGTGCCCTTGTCGGTCATGAGCGGGAACTCGCCCATGAAGACCGTCTGGGTCTTGATCTCACCGGTCTCGTTGTTCATGAACTCCGCGATGACGTACAGCGGAGCCGCGTAGGTGAGGTCCTTCTCCTTGCACTCCTCGACCGTGTACTTCGGGTCGTCGAAGGTGTGGTCGCGGAACGACAGCGACATGTTGCCGGCGAAGTCCTCGATCGGGGAGATCTCCTCGAGGATGTCCGCGAGACCGGAGGTCTGCGGCACGTCCTCACGGCCGGCGGCGGCGGCCTCGGCCGCACGCTCCTGCCAGCGCTCGTTGCCCAGCAACCAGTCGAACGAGGTGGTCTGCAGACTCAGCAGATCCGGGACCTCGAGAGGGTCGCCGAGCTTCGCGAAGGTGACGCGAGGGGAGGCGGTGCGAAGTGCGATGTCGGTGGTGCGATCGGTGCTCGAGGCAGCCAAAGGGGGGTCCTTCCACAGGCCGATGACGGAATCCCAGGCGCGGCGAACACCCGTCGGGCGATGGAGCAGACGATGCCGAGGTCAGGCGACGGAACCCACGGGAGACGCACAGCGCAAGGACCGAGCATACACAAAATCGCGGATGGAGACAAGGCCCCCGAAAGGGCTCCTCCATCCGCGTCGGCCGCTATATGCCTGGCGCGGGTTCTCGTCGGCGCGTCCTGCCCGTCTGTCTCGACCGGCCCGGCGGTGTCGTCACACCGGGCGCATGCGGCAGGATCAGCCCCGTACGGGAAAAAGTGTGGACGGAAATCGTCCCGCAGTCAAGCAGGCGGGGCCCGTGACGGGGTGTCGGACCATGTCAGAGGCGATTCCTCGGAGCCTCGCGCAGGGATCGTAGCGGCGCGGCGCCCCGATGCCGGGGGCCCGAGAGCCGGCCGGGCGCGGGCCTGGATCGTACCCGTGCGCGCCGATCCCCCGCTGCGGGCATGCGGAAGGGCCGCCCCGCACGATGCGGGACGGCCCTTCCAGGGGCAGTGCGACTGCCGTCAGGTGAGGCGCACGCCGGGGCGTGCGCCGGAGATCACTTGACGGAGACGGTCGCGCCGGCCTCCTCGAGCTTCGCCTTGGCGGTCTCGGCGTCCTCCTGCTTGACACCCTCGAGGACGGGCTTGGGGGCCTCGTCGACGAGCGCCTTGGCCTCCTTCAGACCGAGGGAGGTCAGACCGCGCACCTCCTTGATGACGGCGATCTTCGCGGAGCCGGCCGACTCGAGGATGACGTCGAACTCGGTCTTCTCCTCCCGGGCGGCGGCCTCGCCACCACCGGCGGCGGGAGCGGCACCGGCGACGGCCACGGGGGCGGCGGCGGTGACGTCGAAGACGTCCTCGAACTGCTTCACGAACTCGGAGAGCTCGATGAGGGACATCTCCTTGAAAGCTTCGATGAGCTCGTCGTTGCTGAGCTTCGCCATGAGGGCGTTCCTTCCTGTTGGCGGGACCTGCGTCCCTGCGGTGTTGAGCGGCGCTCACGCGCCGGGTCTTGCGATCCGGATGCTCCGACGGGGCAGCCGGGGGACAGCGCTGTGGCTGTGGTGCGGAAGCCGGTGAGCCAGGAGGCTCAGGCGGCTTCCTGCTTGGCCCGCAGCGCGTCCACGGTGCGCGCCGTCTTGGACAGCGGTGCAGCGAACACTGCGGCGGCCTTGGACATCGACGCCTTCATGGCGCCGGCGGCCTTGGCCAGCAGGACCTCGCGGGACTCGAGGTCCGCGAGCTTCTGGACGTCCTCCTGCGAGAGCAGCTTGCCCTCGAAGTAGCCGGACTTGACCACGAGGTTGTCGTGGGTCTTGGCGAAGTCACGCAGAGCCTTCGCAGGCTCCACCGGCTCGCCCTTGATGAAGGCGATCGCGGTCGGCCCGCTGAGCGTGCCGTCGAACACGTCGATGCCGGCCTCGCGGGCGGCGATCTCCGTGAGCGTGTTCTTCACCACGGCGTAGGTCGTCTCGGAACCCAGCGCACGACGGAGCTCCTTGAGCTCCCCCACGCTGAGCCCGCGATACTCGGTGATGACGGCGGCGTCGGACTCACGGAACATGTCCGCGATCTCCGCGACGGCGTCCACCTTCTCGGGATTCGCCATGGCCCTCCTTCCAGAGGTCTCTCGCCACCGGGTGAAGGGCCCTGGAACAGGAAAAGGCCTCGACACGCAGGTGTCGAGGCCAGCACGCACGATCCGGCTCCCCGGGAGCAGCTGCTCCTCGGAGGGCGCGACCGTGCGGGTCGCGTTCGTTCACCTGCGCAGGCCGTCCCGTGGGGACTTCTTCGGTCGCTCTCCGGGTGGAGGGCGACGACCGGCGGTCTTCGGTAGGTCCAGAGTAGTGCAGGGACGGGTGTGCGCGCCACGGTGCGGGCGGCGGTCTCCGTCACAGTCCGGCGACGAGCGGCGGGTTGTGGGCGGCGGGCGGCGGGCGCCGAGAATTGGGCGGCTCGAGGCGCCCGGCGGCGGGAGGCCGCCGTCCTGCCCACCGCGGGACTAGGTTCACCCGATGCTCAGCCCTCTGCGCCCCCTCCCCCACCGGCACCGGATCTCCGTACCGCGCAGCCCTCGGCGCACTTGTCCGACGGGAAGTACCAGCGAGGCGGTACCGGACATCGAACAACTCACCTGCCGGCTCCGCTGCGGTGCGGGGGCGCCCCGCGCAGCGGACCGGGCGCAGTTGTCCGACGTTCCGTTCCACTTCCCTGGTACGGATCGTCGAAGAGCTCCCCGGCTCGACGCCCGACACAGCACGGCGCCCCGCCCACCTGAGCGGTGGGCGGGGCGCCGAGATGCGAGGAGTCGAGGAGGCTCAGGCCTCGTCGGTGTCCTCGAGGAGGTTGCGGGTGCGGTTCACGTCGACCGGGATGCCGGGGCCCATGGTGGTGGACACGGTGATCTTCGTGATGTAGCGCCCCTTGGACGCGGACGGCTTGAGACGGAGGATCTCGTCCAGCGCCGCGACGTAGTTCTCGACGAGCTGCTTGTCGGTGAAGGAGACCTTGCCGACGATGTAGTGCAGGTTCGCCGCACGGTCGGTGCGGAACTCGATCTTGCCGCCCTTGATGTCGTTCACGGCCTTGGTGACGTCCATGGTCACGGTGCCGGTCTTGGGGTTCGGCATGAGGCCGCGGGGGCCGAGCACGCGGCCCAGCTTGCCGACCTTGCCCATCAGGTTCGGGGTGGCGACGGCCGCGTCGAAGTCGGTCCAGCCGCCGGCGACCTTCTCGATCAGGTCGTCGTCGCCGACCTCGTCGGCGCCCGCCGCGAGAGCGGCCTCGGCCTGCGCGCCGGACGCGAAGACGATGACGCGGGCGGTCTTGCCGGTGCCGTTGGGCAGGTTGACGGTGCCGCGCACCATCTGGTCCGCCTTGCGGGGGTCGACGCCGAGACGCATCGAGACCTCGACGGAGGCGTCGAACTTCGCCGGGCTGGACTTCTGCGCGAGGCGCAGGGCGTCCAGCGGGGAGTACGCGCGGCCCTCTTCGATCAGAGCGGCGCCGTTCTTGTAAGCCTTGCTACGGAATGCCATCGTTCTCAGCCCTCCACCGTGATGCCCATGGAACGAGCGGTGCCCTCGACGATCTTCGCCGCGGCCTCGATGTCGTTCGCGTTCAGATCAGGCATCTTGGTCTCCGCGATCTCGCGGACCTGAGCCTGGGTGATCTTGCCGACCTTGTCGGTGTGCGGGACGGCCGAGCCCTTCTGGAGGCCGGCGGCCTTCTTGATGAGCTCCGCCGCCGGCGGGGTCTTCGTGATGAAGGTGAACGAGCGGTCCTCGTAGACCGTGATCTCGACGGGGATGATGTTGCCACGCTGATCGGCGGTGCGATCGTTGTAGGCCTTCACGAACTCCATCATGTTCACGCCGGCAGCGCCGAGCGCGGGACCCACGGGCGGCGCAGGGGTGGCCTGGCCGGCCTGGATCTGGAGCTTGATGATGCTCGCGATCTTCTTCTTGGGAGCCATTGCTCTTCCTTACTGTGGTGTGGTCCGGGCGGAGCTCATCACGCGCTCCTCCCACTGCAGGAGCCGCGCCCCGAGGCGCGCGGATCCGGGATGCGACGTTACCTGCACGTCGCGGCGGCGTCGACCTCGATCAGGCGTGATCTCGGTCGTACTCCCCCACCGGGGAGCCCGTCCGGCCGGAGCCGGGCGCGCCGCGGGGATTCGGGGCGGACGCAGGCGAGAGGCCGCGCGTCCGAGGGCCCGCACGAGGCGGACCGGGCTGCTCAGATCTTGGCGACCTGGTCGAAGCCGAGCTCGACCGGGGTCTCGCGGCCGAAGATCGACACGAGCACCTGCAGCTTCTGGGCCTCGGCGTGGATCTCGGAGATCGTGGCCGGCATGGTCTCGAAGGGGCCGTCCATGACGGTGACGGACTCGCCGACCTGGAAGTCGGGGACCTTCTGCGCGGCCGCGGGCTTCGAGGAGGAGCCGGACGAGGCGGAGGAGCGCTTCTTCTCGGGCAGGCCGACGGACGGCGCGAGCATCGAGAAGATCTCGTCGAAGGTGAGCGGGGTGGGCTCGGTCGCGTTGCCGACGAAGCCGGTCACGCCGGGGGTGTCGCGCACGACGCGCCAGGACTCGGTGGTCAGGTCCATGCGCACCAGCACGTAGCCGGGGACGCGCACGCGGCGGACGATCTTCTTCTGGCCGTTCTTGACCTCGGTCGCGTCCTCCATCGGGACCTGGACCTCGAAGATGAACTCCTCCATGTCCATGGTCTCGGTGCGCGTGGCGAGCTGGGTCTTCACGCGGTTCTCGTGCCCGGAGTAGGAGTGGATGACGTACCACTCGCCGAGCGCGGAGCGCAGGTGCATGCGCAGCTGCTGGACCGGGTCCTCCTCGGGCTCCTCGGCCGCGGGGGCTTCCTCGGCGGCCGGGGCCTCGTCGGCGTCGGCCGACTCGTCGGAGTCGTCGGCGTCGGCAGGCTCGCCGGCCTCGTCGACGGGCGCCTCGGCGCTCTCGTCGCCGGCCGGCGCGTCGTCGTCGGAGAGCTCGGCGTCCTCGGCCGCGGCCTCCTCGGCGGCGACGTCCTCGCCCGCGGCCTGGCCGGTCGGGGCCGAGGCGGAGAAGGAGAGGGTGTCGTCGACGTCGTCGAAGGACTCGTCGGGGGTAGAGGTCGTCTCGCTCATCGGCGGGAACCTGCCTTCCTGGCTGCGGTGGACTGGTCGGTCACAGGGCTGTGCGAGGTGCGGATCAGGCGCCCGCTCACACGTCGGGGACCGTGAAGGCGATCCGCGAGATCCAGCTGAAGGCCGCGTCGAGCCCGAAGATCAGCAGGATCATGAAGGCGACGAACAGCAGCACCGTGATCGAGTACAGAACCAGTTCGCGCCTGCTGGGGACGACCACCTTGCGCAGCTCGGCGATCACCTGACGGATGAACAGACCGATGGCCAGGAACGGGTTCTTCGACCCGGAGCCCTGGACGTCACCGGTGCGCGGTGCCGACGGGGCGTTCTGGCTGGAGTTCACAGGGAGCTATCCGATCTCGTCGAGGTCATCCGCATCCGGCCGGGTGACCCCGGCCGGACCGGCAGGGCAGACAGGGCTCGAACCTGCAACCTGCGGTTTTGGAGACCGCTGCGCTACCAATTGCGCCACTGCCCTTCACGAGGACGAGCCCCGTGCGGTCGTCTCGCCCGGCCCCGGGACGTGTCCGGAGAAGCCTGAGCGATTCTGACCAGCGACCAGCATACAAGCCGATGGGGACTCGTGCGAATCGGCCCGGATCACGTCACATTCCGGTGCCTCGGGGAGTCCCGGCGCGCCCCCGTTCCCAAGGGACGTCCATCCTGGCGGCGCGGGCCGAGCTCTGCCACGATGGTCGGGTGACCACCGACGACGCACGCACTCCCGCCTCCCGTTCCCGCATCTCGCAGCGCATCGGCGCGATCGAGCCCTCCGCGACCCTCGCGGTCGACGCGACCGCCAAGGCGCTCAAGGCCGCCGGTCGACCCGTCATCGGCTTCGGCGCCGGAGAGCCGGACTTCCCCACCCCCGCGCACATCGTGGACGCCGCCGTGGAGGCCGCGCGCGATCCGCGCAACCACCGCTACTCCGCGACCGCCGGCCTGCCCGAGCTGCGCGAGGCCCTCGCGGCGTCGGTCTCGGCCACGACGTCGCTCGAGATCGATCCGGCCCAGGTCCTGGTGAGCAACGGCGGCAAGCAGGCCGTGTTCCAGGCCTTCGCGACCGTGCTGGACCCGGGCGACGAGGTGCTGCTGCCCGCCCCGTACTGGACCACCTACCCCGAGGCGATCCGCCAGTCCGGCGCGGCCGAGGTCCCCGTCCTCGCCGGCGCCGACCAGGGCTACGTCCCCACGGTCGCGCAGCTCGAGGCCGCCCGCACCGACCGCACCCGCGCCCTGGTGCTGTGCTCCCCCTCGAACCCGACCGGCGCGGTGCTCTCCCCCGAGCAGGTCGAGGAGATCGGCCGCTGGGCGCTCGATCACGGGCTGTGGGTGATCACCGACGAGATCTACCAGTCCCTCACCTACGGCGACATGCCCTTCACCTCGGTGCTGAAGGCCGTCCCCGAGCTCGCCGACACCACGATCCTGCTCGGCGGCGTGGCGAAGTCCTTCGCGATGACCGGCTGGCGGGTGGGCTGGATGGTGGGCCCCCTCGACGTCATCAAGGCGGCCTCGAACCTGCAGTCCCATCTCACCTCCCACGTCAACAACATCGCCCAGCGGGCGGCGCTCGCGGCGCTGACGGGGCCGAAGGAGCCCGTCGAGGAGATGCGCCTCGCCTTCGACCGGCGTCGGCAGCTGATCGTCGAGAAGCTCTCCGCGATCGACGGCTTCACCGTGCCGACGCCCACCGGCGCGTTCTACGTCTTCCCCGACGTCTCGCAGCTGCTGGGCCGGGAGATCCGCGGCCGGAAGGTGACCACCTCGACCGAGCTCGCGACAGTGATCCTCGAGGAGGCGGAGGTCGCCGCCGTGCCGGGCGAGGCCTTCGGCGCCCCCGGCCACCTGCGCTTCTCCTACGCGCTCGGGGACGAGGACATCATCGAGGGCATCGACCGGGTGGCCGCGTTCCTGGCGGGATGAGCTCCTCCCCCGCCGGATCGGGCCGCGACCTGCGGAGCCTGCCCAAGGCGCATCTGCACCTGCACTTCACGGGCTCGATGCGTCCGAGAACTCTGTGGGAGCTGGCCGCGGAGCGGGGCATGCGACTGCCCCGCTCCCTCACCGACGACGTGGCGCTGCAGGTCGAGCCCGACCGGCGCGGATGGTTCCGCTTCCAGCGCCAGTACGACACCGCCCGCGCGGTCGTCGACTCGGAGTCGGCGATGCGGCGCCTGCTCCACGAGGCGGTGGAGGACGACGCCGCCGAGGGCTCGGGCCGGCTCGAGCTGCAGGTGGACCCGACCAGTTATGCGCCCTTCGTCGGCGGGATCACCCCCGCCGTCGAGATCGTCCTGGACCAGGCCGAGCGCTCCGAGACGGAGACCGGGGTCAGCGTCGGGATCGTGGTGGCCGCCTCCCGCACCCGGCATCCGCTGGACGCCCGCACCCTGGCCCGGCTCGCCGCGCGCAGCGCCGGCCGGGTGATCGGCTTCGGGCTCTCCAACGACGAGCGGCGCGGTGACACCGAGGACTTCGCCCCCGCCTTCCGCATCGCGCGGGAGGCCGGGCTGCTGTCGGTGCCGCACGGCGGGGAGCTGCTGGGGCCCTCGCACGTGCGGGACGTCGTCGAGCACCTGCGACCGGACCGGCTGGGCCACGGGGTGCGCGCCGCCGAGGACCCGCAGCTGCTGGAGCAGGTGGTGGGGGCCGGCATCGGGTTCGAGCTCTGCCCGGCCTCGAACGCCTCCCTCGGGGTGCTCGAGCACGCCGAGGACGTGCCGCTGCGCCGGCTGATCGAGGCCGGGGCGCAGATCGCGCTCGGCGCCGACGACCCGCTGCTGTTCGGCTCCCGGCTGCTGGACCAGTACGAGACCGCGCGGCGGATCGGGCTGGACGACGCCGAGCTCGCCGACCTCGCCGCCTCCTCGATCCGTCTCTCGGCCGCTCCCGCACCGGTCCGCTCCCGGCTCCTCGCGGGGGTGCGGGACTGGCTCGCGGCCCCCGCGCCCGGCGACGCGACGCGCTGACGACGGTGCCGCACGGGCGGCGGGGAGGCACCGACGACGGCCAGACGTCGTCAGCCGGTGCTTCCGGCGTCGCGGCTCAGCGGTCCTGGCCGGCGCCCTCCGAGGGCAGTGCCAGGAAGAACTCCGGGGCGGTGAAGCCGGCCGCGGCGAAGGCGGCGGCGATGGCCTCGGCGATCGCCTGCGCCTGCTCCGCCTCCACCAGCGCGATGGTCGAGCCGCCGAAGCCGCCGCCGGTCATGCGGGCGCCGTGCGCACCGGCCTCGCGGGCGGTGTCCACGGCGAGGTCGAGCTGCGGGACCGTCACCTCGTAATCCTCGCGCAGCGAGTCGTGGGAGGCGTTCAGCAGTGCGCCGAGCTCCGCGACGTGCGCGCGCACCGTGTCCTCGGCGAGCAGCGCGTCGAACTCCTGCACGCGCTGGATCTCGGTGATCACGTGGCGGGCGCGGCGGCGCACGACCTCGTCGTCGATGCTCGCCAGGAGCTCCTCGAGCCGGGCGGGATCGGCGTCGCGCAGGGTCGGCACGCCGAGCGAGTCGGCGGCGCGCTCGCTGTCGGCGCGGCGCGCCGTGTACTCCCCGTCGACATGGGAGTGCTCGGCGCGGGTGTCGGTGATGAGCAGGGCGAGGCCCTGGGAGGCGAGGTCCCACGGCACCGCGCGGGTGGAGAAGTCCCGGCAGTCCAGGAACAGGGCGTGGCCCTCACGGGAGAGGACCGAGGCGGACTGGTCGAGCCCGCCCGTGGAGGCGCCGGCGAAGTCGGTCTCGGCGGTGATCGCGGCGCGCACCCGGTCCAGCGGCGTGGTGCCCAGGGTCAGCAGCGACTCGATCGCCTCGGCGGCGGCGCACTCGAGCGCGGCCGAGCTGGACAGGCCCGCCCCGAGCGGGACCTGCCCGTCGATGAGGATGTCCATGCCCTGGGTGACGGCGCCGGAGATGAAGGGGCGCAGCGCCCAGAGCACGCCGGCGACGTAGGCGGGCCAGCCCTCGACCGCGCCGGGCTCGAGCGCGGCCGCGTCGAGGTCGAGCTCGAGGTCGTCCTGGGCGGAGCGCAGACGCACCCGCGAGGTGGGGGTGCGGGCGGCGGCGGCGAAGCAGCGGTGCGAGATCGCCATCGGCAGGCAGAGGCCGTCCTGGTAGTCGACGTGCTCGCCGATGATGTTGACGCGGCCCGGCGCGGACCAGACCCCGTCGGGCGCGTAGCCGAAGGACTGCTCGAACCTCTCGGCGGCGCGATCGGCAGCTGCGGAGCGCTCCGGTGCGGCCGAGAGCACCGCTCCCTGCCAAGCGGGAGCGGTGCGGGAGTCAGCGGCAGCGGTCATCGGGAAGGGTCCTTCCGGGACGGGGCGAGGGCACGACGGAGCCCACCGGCCGACCGGTAGGGCGCCGGTGAGTCTAGCCGTCTCGCGGCCGCCGTCGGCAACAGGTCCGCTGCGGAGCCGCTCACGCGAGCCCCGGGAGGCCGTTCCCGGGACGCGGTCCTCAGGCCACGGGACGCACCGCGAGGCACGCGACCGACGGTGCGGGGATCGGCTTCCCGACCCGAGACAGCTTCTCGCCGCGACGGCGCAGCACGTCGATCCGGTCGCCCTCCTGCGCGGCGACCAGCACCAGGTCGCCCCACTGGGTGAAGTGACGCGGGTGCGCGCCCACCTCGACCTCGGCCACGCGCTGCGGCCGCATCGCGTCGAGGGAGAGCAGGGAGAGGGTGTCGGGGCCGCGGTTGGCGACCAGCAGCGCGGACTCGTCGGCGACGAGCTCGATGTGGGAGAGCGCGGCGGCGGACTCGCTGCCGCTGGCCGGCATCATCGAGCGCACGGCCCAGCGGCGCGGCGCCTGCGGCATGACGGCGGGGACGGAGCGGGGCGAGGTCTCGTGGGCGCGCACGGCGGTGGCGACCATGCCGGAGAGCTCGCAGGCGATGTGGATCTGCTCGGACTCGTGGTCGGCCACGAGGTGGCGCGGCCCGTTCCCCCGGCTCAGCGAGATCTCCCCGGCGATGTCGATCATGCCGCCGGCGCCCTGGCGGTACAGCAACACGCGGTCCAGGCCGAGGTCGGGGACGGCGAGGGCCTCCGTGCCGGGCAGCGCCACGACCTGGTGCGGGTGCGGCGCGGTCTCCGCGATGCCGTCGATCAGCTCGTGGTGGTCGTCGAGGTCGATCTGCGCGGTGGGCAGGCCCTCCTCGTCCAGGCCCACCGTCGCCACGGAGCCGGAGCCGTACTGGGCGATCACGAGGGAGCGGCCGTCGCTGCCGTGGGCGAGGTGGCAGCCGCCCGCCCCGTCCAGCGCGAGGTCCGCGACGACCTCCGCCCTCGCCCCGTCCTCGTCCACGCGCAGGGTGACCACCCGCGTCGGCTCGGTCTCGAGCACCGCGTGCAGCAGGGCGCCGTCCTCGCTCCACAGCACGAAGGAGGGGTCGGGCAGATCGACGGCGGCACGACGTTCGACGGCGAGGCCCTGCCCGTCGGACCGCAGGGCCAGCAGCTCGATGCCGCGGCCGCGGCCGGTGCCGCTGGTGGAGTAGCCGGCGACGGCCAGCAGTGCGTTCTCGGTCATGGGACCTCCTCGTCCTCGTCGCGGCGCTCCCCGCGGTCGCGGTCCACGAGATCCGCGGGGGGCTCGAGGTCGTCGAGCAGGTCCGCGTCCTCGAACAGAGCCGGTGACAGCGCCGTCATCTCTCCGGTCATCGTAGACGGCTCGATCACCGGAGTGCCGCGACGGCGCCGCATCGACCGCGTGCCGAGCGAGAGGCGGCGACGGCGCATGGTGGTGAAGGGCGAGGAGATCGCCGGGGTGTAGGCGATGCCGCTGCGGCGGAAGTAGGGCATGATCCGCGAGGAGATGAGCTGGCCGAGCACCACGCCCGCGGCGATCGCGATCGCGATCTGCGCCGCCTCGAGCAGCTCGGAGATGCCCACCGAGAGGTCGTCCTGCAGCCCGAGCAGGCCGCGGTAGATCCGGCTGCCGGGCACCAGCGGGATCACCCCGGCCATGACGAAGGCGAGCGAGGGGGCGCGCACCCGGTCGGCGAGCGCGGTCGCGACCAGGCCGGTGAGGAAGGCCGCGACGCCGACGGCGACGGTGCGGTCGTGCAGCGTCCCGGTGATCAGGTGCGAGACGAGGCCCGAGCCGGCGGCGACCAGCGCGGCCGTCAGCAGCAGCCGGGGCGGGGTCTGGGTGCCGACGCCGTAGCCGAGCCCCATGCCGAGCCCCGAGATCAGCACCACCAGCGCCGTCGTGATCGACAGCGGCATCGACGCGGTGACGGAGATGTCCACGCCGACCGCGGCGGCCACGAGCAGCCCGGCGCGCACGCCCACCACGATGCCGACGGTGAGCATGAGCGTCTCGAGCATGCGTCCCGCGGCAGTGATGTACCAGCCCGTCACCGCGTCCTGCACGGCGCTGATCGAGGAGAGCCCCGCGAGCTGGACGATCAGGCACGAGACCACGACGATCGAGGAGTTCTCGGTGGGGTCGATCGCGCTGACCCCGATCGCGGCGGCGACGGCGACGAGCCCGCCGAGCGCCTGGCTGTAGAACGGCGGGATGCTCCACCGGGCCAGCAGCTCCGCCGCCGCGATCAGCAGCCCGGCGGCGAGGGTCGCGGCGACCACGACGAGGCTGCCGGCGCCGAAGCTGAGCGCGGCCGCGCCGCCCATCACCGCGAAGCCCGCGACCACGAGCACCAGCCGGTACAGCGGCTGGCGCTGCGGGATCGCGGCGGCCCGGTGCCGGGCCTCGTCCAGCGGGAGCTCCCCGGAGAGGTACTGATGGGAGATGTCCTCGAAGGCGGCCAGCCGCGCGAAGTCCTGGGTCCGCTCCCCTGCCGAGCGGACCCTCGTGAACGGGGTCGCGGACTCGTCGGCGAGATAGGAGATCGTGACCTCGTTGAAGGTGACCTGCACGGAGACGTTGCGCAGGCCGGACGAGCTGGTCACCCGCAGCACCGTCGCGGTGACCTCCGAAGCGGCGGCACCGTTGGTGAGCAGGCCCTCCCCGATCCTCATCGCGAGGTCGAACACGGCATGGAGCCGGGCGGAGTCGGTGGGCACGGACCGATCGTCCCACACCGCGGGCGGGCCCCGCTCCCGCCGGCGGGCCGACGAAGCTCACATCCCGACGGGCCCTCCCGAGGCGCCTCGGCTCAGAGGTTCGGCGAGGTGCTCAGCACCGCGATGCCGAGCGCGAGGACGAGCAGCACCGCGACGTCGAGGCCGCGGGAGCGGACGGCCAGCGCGCCGACCGCCCGCACGGGCAGCAGGGCCCGCATCAGCGCGAGGACCAGCAGCAGTGCTGCCAGGAGGACGCCGGCCAGCGGCGCCGACAGCGTCGCCCCGATCAGGACGATCAGCGCGAGCGCGGGCAGGGCGAGGGTGAGCACCGTCTGCCGCCGGAAGGCGGCGCGGAGCGTGTGGGGGGATCGGGGCGCGCGCACCCGGCCATCGTACGGGCCACGCCCCGCTACGCTGGCAGAGGTCGGCAGAGCCGTCGGCCACAGCGACATCTGGAGGATCCCACGATGACCAGCCCCGGTGCGACGTCGACCGGCACCCGCCGTGAGCACGACCTGCTCGGAGACCGCGACGTCCCGGCCGATGCCTACTACGGCGTCCAGACCCTGCGTGCGAACGAGAACTTCCACATCACGGGGGTGCAGCTGCAGCACTTCCCCCGGATGATCGAGGCCCTCGCCCAGGTCAAGCGTGCCGCCGCCCGCGCCAACCATCGCCTGGGGGCGCTCGACGACGAGCGCTTCGCCGCGATCGACCGCGCCTGCGAGGAGATCATCGGCGGCGCCCTCCACGAGCACTTCATCGTGGACATGATCCAGGGCGGCGCCGGCACGAGCACGAACATGAACGCCAACGAGGTGATCGCCAACCGCGCGCTGGAGATCCTCGGGCACGAGAAGGGGCAGTACGACCGGCTGCACCCCAACAACCACGTCAACCTCGGCCAGTCCACCAACGACGTCTACCCCACGGCGATCCGGCTGACGATCATGCTGTCCTTCCCGGCGCTGGCCGAGGCGATGGACCACCTGATCTCCACCCTGCGGGCCAAGGGCGAGGAGTTCTCCTCGGTCCTGAAGATGGGGCGCACCCAGCTGCAGGACGCGGTCCCGATGACGGTGGGCCAGGAGTTCCACGCCTGGGCCACCACGATCGAGGAGGACGTCCAGCGCCTCACCCGCACCGCGACGCTGTTCCAGGAGATCAACCTCGGCGCGACGGCGATCGGCACCGGCATCACGTCCGATCCGCGCTATGCGGCGATGGCCACGGCCGAGCTCGCGGAGCTGACCGGGGTGCCCTTCGTGGTCTCCGCCGACCTGGTCGAGGCCACCAGCGACACCGGCGCCTTCGTGACCTTCTCCGGGATCCTCAAGCGCATCGCGGTGAAGATCTCGAAGATCTGCAACGACCTGCGCCTGCTGAGCTCCGGGCCGCGCGCCGGCCTGCACGAGATCAAGCTGCCGGCCGTGCAGCCGGGCAGCTCGATCATGCCCGGCAAGGTGAACCCGGTGATCCCGGAGGTCGTCAACCAGGTCGCCTACGAGGTGATCGGCAACGATCTCTCGGTGACCTTCGCGGCCGAGGGAGGTCAGCTGCAGCTGAACGTGTTCGAGCCGGTGATCGCCTTCAACATCCTCGAGTCCACGCAGATCATGACCCGCGCGATGAACACCCTCGCCGACCGCTGCGTCGCCGGGATCACCCTGAACGAGGAGGTGCTGGAGGACTATCTGCACCGCTCGATCGGGGTGGTCACGGCGCTGGTGCCGGTGATCGGGTACGCGGCCGCGACGGAGGTCGCGGAGGAAGCGCTGGCGACGGGCCGTCCGGTCCGGGACCTGGTGCTCGAGCGCGGCCTGCTGGACGAGGCACGTCTGGCCGGGCTGCTCTCCCCCGCCTCGATGACCTCGCCGCACCGGACGACGGCCACCGGCACCATCCCGGCGCTCGACGAGGAGCCGGGGCCGGCCGCCGCGCCGGAACAGCCCGACTCGGGCGAGATGGCGCTGCCGCCCACGGAGCGCCTGGACTTCTGAGCCGCACCGGAGGGCCGACGGGCCGGTCACCCCTCGGGGTGACCGGCCCGTCGCACGAGCGGCGCCGTCAGCGGCTCACTCGTCGGCCTCCTCCATCTTGCCGCGCATGACCAGCTTCGGGTCCGGGCTCCCCACGGTCTCGTGGTCCTTGTCCTCGTACTCGAACTGGGAGAGGAAGTAGCGCATCGCGTTCAGGCGGGCACGCTTCTTGTCGTTGGAGCGGATGATCGTCCACGGCGCGTACTTCTTGTCCGTGCGGCGGAACATCTCCTCCTTGGCCTCGGTGTAGGCCTCCCAGCGGTCCAGCGACTCGAGGTCCATCGGGGAGAGCTTCCAGCGCCGCACCGGGTCCAGCTGACGGATCGCGAAGCGGGTGCGCTGCTCCTTCTGCGAGACGGAGAACCAGAACTTGGTGAGGTGGATGCCGGAGTCCACCAGCATCCGCTCGAAGTAGGGGACCTGGTTCATGAAGGTCTCGTACTGCTCCGGGGTCGCGAAGCCCATCACCCGCTCGACGCCGGCGCGGTTGTACCAGGAGCGGTCGAAGAGCACCATCTCGCCCTCGGTGGGCAGGTGCTGGACGTAGCGCTGGAAGTACCACTGGCCGCGCTCGCGGTCGCTGGGCTTGTTCAGCGCGACGACGCGGGCGGTGCGGGGGTTGAGGTGCTCGGTGAAGCGCTTGATCGTGCCGCCCTTGCCGGCCGCGTCGCGCCCCTCGAAGATGATGACGGCCTTCTGGTCGTTGTCCTCGAGCCAGTACTGGAACTTCAGCAGCTCGACCTGGAGCTGGTACTTCTGCAGCTCGTACTCCTCCCGGTCCATCCGGGTCTCGTACGGGTACCCCTCCTGCCAGGTGTAGACCGGGTTCCCCTGCGGGTCGATCAGGTCCGGGTCCGGGGTGTGGCCGTCCTGGACCGAGTACCCCTCCTCGCGCAGGTGCTCGATGTACTCGCGCAGGCTCTGGTTGTCGGGGATCTTCACGGTCACTCCTTCGGCGCTCGCTGGTGGATGCGCCCAAGCTTAGAGGTCACGGATGGACCGGAGGTGAACAGAGGTCCTCCGCCATCCGGGAGCCCGCCCGGGATCGGCGCAGGCCGACGCGGGCAGGGCGGGGCGGCGCCGCCCGTCCGGGCCGGGC